>NZ_JAMYQH010000005.1:0-247625 GCF_040320765.1 Mesorhizobium sp. M0618
CCTGTCTTTTCGGCGCCAAGAAGAATTAAAGGCACGCGGCAGCGTTCCCTCCCCCTTGTGGGGAGGGTTAGGGTGGGGGTTCTTCTTCGCAAGAATCCATATGCGATAGCCCTGCCACGAGGGGGGAGATCGGCTGTATGCGGCGCTTGCGCCTCTTTCTTTGCGGCCATCCTTCGCGTAAGGCGCCGGGCAAATCCTTTCATCGCAGGCTCAGCCCCGGAAACCGTATGATCAGACTTGAAAGCATCAGCAAGCAGAACGGCCGTCAGCTTGTCTTCATCGAAGCGTCGGCGTCGCTGCAGAAGGGCGAGAAGGTCGGCCTCGTCGGGCCGAACGGCGCCGGCAAGACGACGCTGTTTCGCATGATCACCGGCCAGGAGCAGCCCGACGAAGGCCAGGTGCAGGTCGATCGCGGCGTCACCATCGGCTATTTCAGCCAGGATGTCGGCGACATGGAAGGCCACAGCGCCGTGGCCGAAGTGATGAACGGTGCCGGGCCGGTAAGCGAAGTCGCGGCCGAGATGGCAGCGCTCGAGGCAGCCATGGCCGATCCCGACCAGGCCGACCAGATGGACGAGATCATCGAAAAATATGGCGAGGCTCAGCACCGCTTCGAGGAACTCGACGGTTATGCGCTGGATGGCCGCGCCCGCGAAGTGCTGGACGGTCTCGGCTTTTCGCAGGAGATGATGGACGGGGATGTCGGAAAGCTCTCCGGCGGCTGGAAGATGCGCGTGGCGCTGGCCCGCATCCTGTTGATGCGGCCCGACGCCATGTTGCTCGATGAGCCAAGCAACCATCTCGACCTGGAAAGCCTGATCTGGCTGGAGTCCTTCCTGAAAAACTATGACGGCGCGCTGTTGATGACCTCGCACGATCGCGAGTTCATGAACCGCATCGTCAACAAGGTGGTCGAGATCGACGCCGGTTCCCTGACCGCCTATTCCGGAAACTACGAATTCTACCAGCAGCAGCGGGCGATCGCCGACAAGCAGCAGCAGGCACAGTTCGAGCGCCAGCAGGCGATGCTGGCCAAGGAGATCGCCTTCATCGAGCGCTTCAAGGCGCGCGCCTCGCATGCCGCACAGGTGCAGAGCCGGGTGAAGAAGCTGAACAAGATCGACCGCGTCGAGCCGCCCAAGCGCCGCCAGACCGTGTCTTTCGATTTCCTGCCGGCGCCGCGCTGCGGCGAGGATGTCGTGACGCTGAAGAACGTCCACAAGGGCTATGGCAGCCGCACCATCTATGAGGGGCTCGACTTCCAGGTCCGCCGCCGCGAGCGCTGGTGCATCATGGGCGTCAACGGCGCCGGCAAGTCGACCCTCTTGAAGCTGGTCGCCGGCGCTTCCGAGCCCGACACCGGCACGGTCGCGCGCGGGCCGAGTGTCAAAATGGGTTATTTCGCCCAGCACGCGATGGAAGTGCTGGAAGGCGAGCGCACTGTGTTTCAGACACTGGAGGACGCGTTTCCGCAAGCCGGCCAGGCGCCGCTCAGGGCACTTGCCGGCTGCTTCGGTTTTTCCGGCGACGAGATCGAGAAGAAATGCCGTGTGCTGTCAGGCGGTGAGAAGGCGCGGTTGGTGATGGCGCTGATGCTGTTCGACCCGCCCAACCTTCTGGTTCTGGACGAGCCGACCAACCATCTCGACATCGCCACCAAGGAGATGCTGATCACGGCACTGTCGCAGTACGAGGGCACCATGCTGTTCGTCTCGCACGACCGGCATTTTCTGGCGGCGCTTTCCAACCGCGTGCTGGAACTGACGCCCGAAGGCATCCACACCTATGGCGGCGGCTATATGGAATATGTCGAGGGCACCGGGCAGGAAGCGCCGGGGTTGAGGAGCTAGCCCTTACCGCAGCGAGATGCTCATGCCGCTGAGGTCGGCGTTGACCTGCAGGCCGACCTGCCTGCCCGTCAATTCGAGCCGGGCGCCCTTGTCGTTGCTCATGACGATCACCTGAGCCCCTTTGCCAAGCGCGCCGCCACCGCCCGCCGCACCATAGACCCCGGTCACATCCCGTGCACGTTTGATGTGGCGCACGGTACCTTGAAAATAGGTCTTGGAGACGCCGAAGGCGAGACCGCCCGAGACGCCGCCGACCGAGATGGGATAGCGGCGGCCATGGAAGGTCAGTGTTCCTTCGCCTCCGGAGCCACCGACAAAGAAGGCAGCCTTGTAGACGGCGAAGCGGATCGTGCCGCTCTCGGCATGCGCGGCGCTGGAAAAGCCGATGCTCGCGGTAGCGATGGCGGCAACCGCGATGGAACGAAATCCGGATGAAATCTTCATGGTGAGAACTCCTCAATGTCGCCGCTTTGCCGGCCGCAGCGTGGGATCAAAGTTACAACTGAACAGTCTCGCCCGTGATTTGGTTCCAGGCCCCATGATTTGGTTCCAGGCATGGGTTCGAATCCGGCGGCTGGAAGGCCGGGAGAGGGCGGCGGATTGCGGAGGGTGGGGAAGGCGCCTGACCGCAGCTATCGCCTTGTGGGATGAAGAGGTCTATGCAGGCCCTCTACAAGGCTTGGGAGAGGCTTCGGATGAGAATCGCAATCTGCCTCGCATTGACTGCGGCAGTGGCCGGATGCGCGACCTCCCCGGTCGACTATGAGGCGTCGCTTTCGCAGCAGGACCAGAAATGGGCTTCGCCGGCATGTCAGCAGGCCCGCAGGGCGGCTTCGGATTACGAGGCTCGCGAGAAAGAGCATCCGGGGTGGGGTTTCGGCGTCTTGCTTGGTCCATACTCGATGGGGCTCGTCGCAGCCATCAAGGAGCATGAGCAGAAGCAACGAAAACTGTTCGCCCGCGAGGTGCACCTGCAATGCTCGAGCTTGCCGCTGCCGAAGGAACTGCAGGGCGATTTGAACCCTGGCGTGCCGCCGACGAAGTATCCATAGCCCTGCCGCGCCTTCCCGGCCCCAAAGGCACCGGGGCTGCGAAGCGGCGCGAGTGGAGAGCCGCCGTTGGACCTAAGCAGTCATGGCGCAATCAACATCAGCCAGTAAGTGCCAAGCAAGTCACCACTTGACGCGCAAGCCGAGCGAGCCGGTCAGTACATGACTGTCACCGAAGTCTTCCAGACCCGTTCGGGCGACAGCTTCGCCAAAGACCGAGAACTTGTCGTCGGCCCAATTGATGGTGCCGCCGATGCCGAGACCGCCCCAGAGTTGCTCGTTGCGGCTCGAAAGGGTGCTGCCGGCGAGGTCGACCGACGAGCCATCGTCGAAGTCGTAATAGAGGTTGGCGATGCCGTAGAGGTTCGTGTGGCCGGCGCGGCCCGTGCGGTCCTGCCACTGCGTCTGATGGTCGAGCGAGAGGCCGAGGCGGCCGAGCAGGCTGTCGTTGGTGCCTGGGGTGACCCTCGCGCCAAAGGCGTCGGTAAAGGCGTCGAGGTCGACCGACGACCAAGCCAACTGGGCTTGCGGCGTCAGCGACCAATTGGGATCGAGCATGATGCGCTTGCCGGCTTCGACACCGAGCGCGTAGCCGACACCGTTGTTGCCATCGACGAGCCGCTGTCCGGCGGTCGCCGAATCGAGATTGCTGTCGTACCAGATCACCTGCGCCTGGCCGTCGAGGTAGAAACCTTCCGCGCCGTACCAGGTCAGCGAGCCGGAAACCCCGGTGCCGGTGCTGTCGATCGACCCACTCCCGAATACCGACGAGACGTCGGCGGACACGGTGCCATACTGGAAGGCGACGCCGCCGATGAGCTGGCCGGCCGCGCTATCGGACAAAAGCATGTCGGCGCCGGTCTGCAGCCTCCAGGTCGATGTGTCATATGTCGTTGCGGTGGTGGAGCTTTCCGGATCGTAGGAGCCGCTGGTGCCTTCGATCCTGCCCCACAGCCCGATACCGGCCTCGGCCTTCACCTCGTCGGAGATCCCGTCGGCGCCTTGCGCTTCGATGGTCCAGGACCGGTTGCCGAGCCGCTGCTGTAGCGTGCCCAGCTGGTTGAAGCTCTGTAATGTGCCCGAATAGGCCTCGTACAGCGGTGCGCCTGCCTGATAGAGCGGAGTTCCGGGTCCACCGCCATCGATCAGGGCGGAACGCAGGTACCAGTCACCGTCGCCGGGCGTGCTGACGCCGCCTTGGTACATCCGGTAGGCATAGGCACCGCCGACCACCGCCTGATCGCCTTCGAAGGTGTAGTTGCCCTGGAGGGAAAAACTGCCATTCGATAGTCCGCCGACATCGACGATCTTGATGCCTTCGACCGTCTGCGCCCCGCCACCGCCGAGATTGACAACCTGGAGCGTGCCCGTGCCTGACGTATCCCCGGCAATAACCAGCATGTTGGTCTGCGAGTTGTCTGCACCCAGGGCGGTGCCGATGAGAATGTTGCCGCCATTGCCGACATAGTCGCCGCTGACGGTCAGCTTGCTTCCAAGGCTGCCGGCAATACCCACGGTCCCGGCATTGGTCAGGCCAGCAATGGTCTGCGAAGTGCCGGCGAGATCGAGCGTGGCGCCTGAGGCGACCGAGAACTGCGAGGAGGAACTGAATGCGGTCCCTGCGCCTGCGGCAAGCGTGCCGCCGCTGACCGATGTGGCGCCGGTAAAGCCCGAGTTGTCCGAGGCGAGCACCACCGTGCCCAGCCCGTCCTTGACGAAAGCGCCGGCGCCCGAGAGCATCCCGGCATAGCTCGCATTGGCCGCTTCATCGAAGGTCAAGGAGGCGCCGGCGCCGATCGAGACGTCGCCGCCGAAGCGCTCGGCCGCCGAGACGAGGCCACCCTGGTCGACGGTCCAGTCGAGCACGGAGATGCCTGCAAGCGTCAGCGTGCCGGCGCCGTCCTTCACCATCGTGCCGGTGCCGGAGATATCGCCGGCAAAGCTGGCGTCCGCCGCCTGGTCGAACACGACGGTGCCGGCATTGCCAATGTCGCCGCGGATCGAATCGGCGTTGCCGACCAGCGTGCCGGCACTCACCAGCGTGTTGCCGCCATAGCTGTTCGTTCCGGTCAGCGTCAGCGTGCCGGCGCCGGTCTTGGCAAGGCTGCCGGTGCCCGAGATCGCGCCGGACAGAGTGAGGTCGGCAACGGTGTCGAAGGTGCCGCCGGCCGCCGCGAGCGTGACGTCGCGCGCCGAGGAGAAGACGGCGGTGTTGCGCAGCGTACCGCCGGAGAGGGTCAGGTCGCCGGCGGCGTCGCCGAGATTGTTGTCTGCCGCAACCGAAAGCACGCCGCCCGAGACGGCCGTTCCGCCTGTGTAGGTGTTGGCGCCCGACAGCACCAGCGTGCCGGCATCGGTCTTGGTCAGGCTGCTCGCCCCGGTCAGCACGGAGGCGACGGTGGCGGTATAGCCTGCTCCGGCCAAGGTGCCGTCGCCGACCCGAATGATGCTCTCGCCGCCAGCGCCGGCAAGCGTGATGGCGTCTCCCTCGATGCGATAGCCGTCGGCGGCGAACTGCGTTCCGGTGACCGCAAGCTCGCCAGCGCCATCGTCGGCGATGACGGTGCCGCCGAGCGTCTGGAGGATGGCGAAGCCGGGCTGCGGCTTCATCGCGCCAGTTACCAGGCCGGTGCTCGTCGTCCAGTTCAGGCTTGTCGCCGTCCACGTGCCGTTGCCGCCGTCGACCAGATCATTGTTGGCATTGCCGGCCGCGTCACCATCCCAGAAGAGCAAATCGGTGCCGACGCTGCTGACGAGATTGACCTGGTTGGCTACGGAGGTCTGCACCGTCAGGTCGGCGGCCGTGACACCGGCCGGTAAAGTGCCGAGTTCGAGACCGTTGTCGGTGAGCGCGCCGCCATAATTGATCAGCCGGTAGACGCCAGGCCCGAAGCCGCCAACATCGGTGATGTTGAGGCTGCCGTCCAGCGTCAGCGCTCCGGTCACTTCGATCAGGTCGTTGACACCGCCGCCGACAATGCCCGCCTGGCCGAGCTCGTAATCGAGGATAGAACCGGAGCTCAGGCTGAGCGATCCGACCGTAAGCGTGCCAGGGCTGGACCCCGGCGCCAGCACACCGCCATCGGCGACGATCACCGCGCCGCCGATCGAGCCGGAGCCGCCCAGCGTGCCGCCGCTGTTGACCGTCGTTTCGCTGCTGCCGAGCGAGCCCTCGACGATAAGCTTGCCGCTGTCGACGGTGGTGCGGCCGGAATAGGTACTGTCGCCGTTGAGCACCAGGGTGCCGGCGCCCTCCTTGTAGACGCCGCCCGCGCCGCTCAGCTCGCCATTGGCGGTCAGCGTCGTACCCGCCGCCGCGCGGAAGTAGCCATAGGCGGAAGTGAGGTTGACATCGCGGCTCATGGCGAAGCTTGCTGTCGTGCCGAGTTCGCCGCCGTCGAGTGTCAGCAGGCCCGTCGCGGCACCCAGATTCTGGTCCGACGCCACCGAGATGCTTTTGCCGGTCCCGACCTTCGTGCCGCCGCTGTGGGTGTTGGCACCGGTCAGCGTCAGCGTGCCGAAGCCTTCGATGTCGACGCTGCCCGAGCCGGAGATGTTTCCGCCGAAGGTGTGGGGGCCGAGGTCGAGAAACGAGACAGCGCCGTTGTTCAGGATGTCGCCACGGATGGCCACGGTGTTGCCGGCAAGCGTTCCGGCATTGACGATGTTGCCGCCCGTATAGCTGTTGGAAAGATTGGTGACGTTGAGGGTGCCGGCGCCGTTCTTGATCAGCGTGCCGGTGCCGGTCACCTGACCTGACACGTCCAACTGCGTGCCCGCCACCGTGTCGAACCCGCCGGTCGAACTGATCAGGATATTGCGATTGGTGGCGAAGCTGGTGGTCGTGCGCAACGTGCCGCCGTCAAAGGTCAAGCCGCCCGAGAGGGCGCCCAGATTGCCATCGTTCGAAATCTGCAGGATCCCGCCGGACAAGGTCCAAGGCGTGACGGCAGTTGTCGTCCCCGATAGGGTCCAAGTGCTGTTTCCGGTTTTTTCGTAGAACCCAAACCCGTCATATTTGGCACCAGCGCCGATCTGCGACACATCGAAACTGGCGCTGGTATCGCCACCCAGCTTGAACGTATCCGCGGCGCTGAAAGCAACCACATTGCCCGTGATGGTCGAGCCAGCCTGAATCTCCAGCGAATTGACGCCGCCGGTGAACTGGATGGCTTTGCCGGCTACCGTCGTTCCGCCACCCGCGCCGACGGCGCCACCTGTAATCGTGCCCGCATTGATGACGGCGATGTTGGCGCCCTTGATCCCAGCGCCGCCATCACCTGCCGTTCCGGTCGTGCCGGCCTGACCGCCGATACCGCCAATGATCGTCGCCCCGGTTCCGTTGATGACGGTTCCGCCCGAAAGCAGCAGAACACCGGCTCCGCCGTCGCCACCGTTGGCCGCGGCGATGGTTCTTCCACCTGTTCCCCCAAGCAGATTTCCGCTGTTCTCTATCGTACCGCCACCGGTCACGACGACAGCAGCAGCGCCGCCTCCACCGCCAGCCTGCGCCCCGCTGCGGCCGCCCGTGCCGCCCGTGACGCTGCCGCCCGCGGCAACCGTTACATTGGCCGAAGAAAACACGCCTACACCACCACCTCCGCCAGCGGCATTAGAGTTGGTGCCCCCGATGCCGCCGGTGCCCCCCGTCACCGATCCGCTGCTGGTGATGACACTGTCCGCTGTGGCACTAATGCCAACACCGCCACCACCACCGCCACCTCCTCTGACTATATTGTTCACCCCAGCGGAACCAGCGCCGCCGGTTCCACCGCTGATGCTGGTGGAGATGGTCCCACTGGTGAAAACGACCTGACCCGTTGCACCGGTCGCACCAGGAACGCCGTTGGGCGAGCCGAATGTCGACGACGTCCCTCCCGAACCTCCTGCGGCACCGTTGCCCGTTGTGAGGTCCACGGCACCACCGCCGCCACCTGCCGTGGCTCCATTGGCGGCATTCTGACCCGTGGCGCCCGCTAGTGCACCGTCCACGCCACCTTGTCCGGCGCCTACGCCGCTGCCATTGCCGCCATCGGCCCAAGCCGGCGCGGCGCTCAGTGTGAGAGTGACAGCAAGGATCGCAAGGGCGGAAGCGCTGCAGCGAAGCGACACGTACTGCTGCAAGCGCGCGAGGCGCAAAACCCAAATCCCGTCGCGCGCCAAAATCCGCTCCGCCATGCCAAAGCTCCCTGATTCCTGAGTGCGCAGAAGGCAGCATGAAAGCTATTCGCCCGCAAGACGTTTATAGTCATGAGAGCTACCAAGAAGCTAACGGTGATCAGTAAAATCAAGTCTGCGACGTTAGAGTGATGGATAATACATGAATATTAGATCGAGCTTATCAAAGAGAGATCTTACGGAATCGCGAGAACAATCTCGCCGCATGGATCTGCAGGGAAATTTTCGGAGCTCCTGGCCCTCAGCCGATCCATCGAGTGAGCTCGAAGGCTGCCCAGCGCAAGCCGGGTGGACAGAGCGTCATCACTGGACCGGGATTTCCCCCTCACGCCATACCCCTGTCGCCGCGGGGGCCTCAGCGATGTCAGCTACTGGGATGCGGCTACAGTCTGTTCGATGACCGACATGGTGAAGGGTTTCGGGTGCCGGCAGGCGTACGAAAGCCTCTCATGCAGGAACCCGCGGGCCACGAGGGTGGCTATGGGGATTTCGATTTACGGCTGATGTCGGCGATGTCGGGACCGCCGGAGGGAAGCGCCGCTATGGATGCTGCCAGGTCGCTTCGTTGCGTTTTCGCGGGGTGTTGTCGACCCGGCGCGCGACTGGACGTGTCCCCTTCGGCGTCGATGATCACCATGGACGCGCGTGGGTCCGTCGCCGAAGGCTGAGGGCCTGCGACTGAAGTCTGGACCATGCCATGCCGGGTCATGGGGAAGTCTCCCAGTTCGGTGCCGAAGTGTCCGGCGGTGCACGAGGCTGGCACCACCGTTCGAACCTCTCGATGACGACCATGCGTCCGCCACAGCAAGGGCAAGGCGGGCGGACGTCAGCCGGTTCTTCCGGAGTGCCGTCTTCGGGCGGCGGAGCGACGTTCAGCAGTTTGCGCGCGAGTGCGAGGCTGGCCTTGCGGGCGGAGCCCGCGAGCAGGCCGTAGTGACGGATGCGGTGGAACCCACGCGGCAGGACATGGAGCAGGAAGCGGCGGATGAACTCGTCGGCGGCAAGCGTCATGACCTTCTGCCGATCGGCGCCGTCGCGACGGTAGTCCCTGTAGCGGAAGGTGACGCCGCTCTCGTCGAAGGCGATCAGCCGGCGGTTCGAGATCGCGACCCGATGCGTGTAGCGCGACAGGTAGGCGAGCACCGCCTCCGGCCCGGCAAACGGCGCCTTGGCGTAGACAACCCAGCGCTTCTTCCGGACGGCAGCAAGCTGGCGCAGGAAGGCGCGTCGCTCGGTGAAGTGCGCCATCGACCCGAAAAGGTGAGACAGCCGGCGTCGTGCAGCGCGACCAGCCGGGTCAGGAACAGTCGGCGGAACAGCGCCCCAAGCACTCGCACCGGGAGCAGGAACGCCGGGCGCGACGAGACCCAGCGTTTCCCGTCCGGTGCGATGCCGCCGCCCGGCACGATCATGTGCACGTGCGGATGATGCGTCATCGCCGATCCCCATGTGTGAAGCACGGCCGTGATGCCGATGCGTGCGCCGAGATGCTTGGGATCGGCGGCGATCGTCAGCATCGTCTCCGATGCCGCCTTGAACAGCAGGTCGTAGACCAGCGCCTTGTTGTGGAAGGCAATGTCGGCGATCTCGGCGGGCAGCGTGAACACGACGTGGAAGTAGCCGACCGGTAGCAGGTCGGCCTCGCGCTCAGCCAGCCATGTCCGCGCGGCCGCGCCCTGGCACTTCGGGCAGTGCCGGTTGCGGCAGGAGTTATAGGCGATCCGCCATTGGCCGCAGTCCTCGCAGGCCTCGACGTGACCGCCGAGCGCTGCGGTGCGGCAATGCTCGATCGCCGACATCACCTTGAGCTGGATGAGGCTCAGGTGACCTGCATGGGCGGCCCGATAGGCGGGGCCGGCAGCACGGAAGATGTCGGCGACCTCGACAGAGGTGCGCACGGCTCAGCCGGGCGGCGTCTTGCCTTCCATCAGCGCCATCAGCCGGTCGAGCGGCCCTGCGACCGCATGAATCGTCCGCGTCGAGACCTTGGTGTAGAGCGCGGTGGTGTCGAGCTTGCTGTGGCCAAGCAGCACCTGGATGACGCGGATGTCGACATCCTGTTCGAGCAGGTGGGTGGCGAAGCTGTGGCGCAGCGTGTGCGGGCTGACGCGTTTGCGGATGCCCGCGACTTCGGCTGCCTCCTGGACCGCGCGGTGCAATTGCCGCGACGAGATCGGCGCCGTGCAGCTGCGCCCCGGAAACAGCCAGCCATGCGGGAGCATCACCCCGCGCCGCCTGCCTTCGCGCCACCATAGCCGCAGCAGTTCAAGCAGTTGCGGTGAGAGCATCGCATTACGGTCCCTGCGGCCCTTGCCCTGCTCGACGCGGATCAGCATGCGCGTGCTATCGACATCGTCGACCTTGAGGTGTGCGACCTCGGACACGCGCAGGCCCGCGCCATAGGCGACGCCGAGTGCGGCCTTGTACTTGATGCCTGGTGCGGCTTCGAGCAGCCGCGCCGCTTCCTCCACGCTCAGCACGTCGGGCAGCTTGCGCTGATACCTCATGATCACCAGCGCACGCGCCAGATCTCGCCGCTTCAGCGTCACGAGGAACAGGAACCGCAAGGCTGAGACCGCGCCATTGATCGTCGCAGGGCCGACGCCGCTCTCATGCTGATGCAGCTGGAATCGACGGATGTCCTCAGCCGTCGCAGTGTCGGGCGAGCGGCCAAGGAACACAGCGAAGCGCCGGACGTGACGAACATAGTCCTGCTGGGTATGGGAACCCAGGCCACGCATGAGCATGTCGTGCTGCATGCGCTGGCGAAGCGGAGAGATTGGTGCATCGGTCGACAGAGTAGCCATGGCGAGTTCCTCTCGTTGAAGGGAACTCCATGGTCAGATCGACGCCTCTACCCGCTCAAGGTCTATGAATATCTCGCCATCGCAGAACGAGGCGCCCCTCCCGCGAAGCGGGTTCGTGCTTGAGGCGCGAAGCAGACTTCCTCCCGGTCGGACGCAATAGCGCTTCGTAGAATTACGGTGACAGTGCACTTTTGCCCCGCCAGCTATCCGCTCACCCCCCCGCCAGCCTCGGCAACAAAAAAATCTCCGCCCCCTCCGGCAGCTTCTTCGACCACGTATCGCGATAGATCGTCCCGTCGATCGCAACCGCGATGCCTTTGTCGATCCAGGGCTCGAGGCCGGGATACTGTTCAGCCAGCTTCCTGAACAGCTCCCTTATGTCCTTGGCCTCGATCTCGACCTTGCTGTTGCCTCCGGCGGTCGCGGCGAGCGAGCCCCAGAGCGTTACTTCGACCATTCGCGAGACCCCTATTCGGGATGGAGCATGATGTTATCCGAAAACCGCTTCGCACTTTTCGGCATCATGCTCTAGCCGCCTCGATCGCCGCCAGGATGCGCGGCGGCGACATCGGGATATGCGTCATGCGCACGCCCGCGGCGTTCGACACCGCGTTGGCGATCGCCGCCAGCGGCGGCACGATCGACGTCTCGCCGACACCGCGCACCCCGTAGGGGTGGTTGGGGTTGGGAATCTCCAAGATCTGCGTGTCGATCATAGGCAGGTCGGAGCAGACCGGGATGCGGTAGTCGAGGAAGCCCGCGTTCTGCAGCCGGCCGTCCTTGCCGTAGATATACTCCTCGTTGAGCGCCCAGCCGATGCCTTGCGCGGCACCGCCCTGGTACTGTCCCTCGACATAGGTCGGGTGCACCGCCTTGCCGGCATCCTGCACGACCGTGTAGCGCAGGACCCTTGTGGCGCCGGTCTCGGGATCGACCTCGATATCGCAGATATGGGTGGCGAAGGAGACGCCCGCGCCATCGGCGACGAGCTCGCTGTGGCCGGCGATCGGTCCGCCGGTCTTGCCCGATTCGACCGCGATCTCCTTCAGCGACAGCTTGCCGAGATTGCCGTGCTTCTCGCCCTTGGCGATCGCGTGGCCCTTTTCCCAGACCACGTCGTCGACGGCAATGTCCCACATCTGCGCGGCGCGCTCGCGCAGGATCTTGATCGCATTGCGGGCCGCCGAGATCGTCGCCATGGAGGACGAGAAGGTGCCACGGCTGCCGTCCGTCATGTCGTTGTAGCCGAGGCTGGAGGTGTCGGCGACGATCGCCTTGACCTGGGAATAGTCGATGCCGAGTTCCTCCGCCGCCACCAGCGATAGCGACGCGCGCGAACCACCCACGTCGACCGTGCCGACGGCAAGCGAGACAGAACCGTCCATGCCGATGTTGAGGTCGGTGCAGGTCTGGCCGCCGAAATTGAACCAGAAACCGCAAGCCATGCCACGGCCCTGGTTCGGGCCCAGCGGCGCCTTCATGTGCGGATGGCTCTTCACCGCCTCGAGCGTCGGGCCGATGCCGATCGGTCCGTAGACCGGGCCGTAGGAGGACCGTGTGCCTTCCTGCGCGGCGTTTTTGATGCGGAAGTCGACCGGATCCATGCCGATCTTCTTGGCCAGCTCGTCGACAGCACTTTCCACCGCGAACGCCGCCATGGGTGCGGAGGGCGCGCGATAGGCCGCGGTCTTCGGCCGGTTGACCAGCACTTCGTAGCCGACCGTCTTGACGTTATCGAGCTTGTAGCAGGCGAACGCGGTCATGGCGCCGATCTCGGCCCAGGAGCCGGCATACGGGCCACAGCTGTAGCGCAGCGTCGCTTCGGCGGCGGTGATCGTGCCGTCCTTGCGGGCGCCGATCTTCACGTCGATCGAGGTGGCGCTGGTCGGGCCCGAGGCGCGGAACACCTCGTCGCGGGTCATCACCAGCTTCACCGGCCGTCCGGCCTTGCGCGACAGCGCCAGCGCCACCGGCTCGGCCCAGACATGGGTCTTGCCGCCAAAACCGCCGCCGATCTCCGAAGAGGTGACGCGCAGTTTCGAGGCTTCCATGCCAAGCAGTTGGGCGCAGTGCTGGCGGTAGACGAAATGGCCCTGCGTGCAGACCCAGAGGTCGGCGGTGCCGTCTGAACTGAAATTGGCCACGCAGGCATGCGGCTCGATATAGCCCTGATGCGTCTGCTCGGTCTTGAAGGAGCGCTCGACGATGAAGTCGGCATGCCCGAAACCCTGATGGACGTCGCCATGGCCAAACTGGCTGCGCTTGGTGACGTTGGAGGGTTTGACCGGCTTTTCCTCAAGACCCTCGGTGAAGATGGCGTCGTTGATCAAGGGCGCCGTGTGCTTCGCCGCCTCGTCGACATCGGTGACGTGCGGCAAAAGCTCGTATTCAATCTCGATGAGCTTCAGCGCCTGCCTGGCGGTGCGGGCGTCGATCGCGGCGACCGCGGCCACCGCGTGGCCGTCATAGAGCGCCTTCGTGCGCGCCATGCAATTGTCGAGGACGTCGTACATGGCGGCATCGCCATCGGTGAGATCGGGCAGGTCGGCCGCGGTGATCACCGCCTTGACGCCAGCGAGCTTTTCCGCCTTCGAAATGTCGATCTTGACGATCCTGGCGTGGGCGTGCGGGCTTCTGAGAACACGCCCGATCAGCTGGCCGGCCATGTTGAAGTCGGCGCCATAGCGCGCGCGGCCCGTCACCTTGTCGATGCCGTCGGGACGGATCGGACGCGTGCCGACGGAGGTGAATTTACGTCCGGAAAAACGTGGATCGAAATTCATCTCAGGCTCCCTTCATCACGATGGCCGCGTCCTGGACGGCGCGCACGATCTTGTCGTAGCCGGTGCAGCGGCAGAGGTTCCCGGCAAGGCCGAAGCGGATTTCCTCCTCGGTCGGGTCGGGGTTCTTGGCCAAAAGGTCCTTGGCCGCGATCAGGAAGCCCGGCGTGCAGATGCCGCATTGCAGCGCTGCATGCTCAAGGAACTTCTGCTGCAGCGGATGCAGCCTGTCGCCATGCGCCATGCCCTCGATGGTCTCGACGCGCCGTCCTTCAGTCTCCGCGCCGAGCACCAGGCACGAGCACACCAGCCGGTCGTCGAGGATGATGCTGCAGGCGCCGCAGTCGCCGGTGCCGCAGCCTTCCTTGGCACCCGTCAGCCCCAGGCGATCACGCAAGACATCCAGCAGCGTGTCGTCGGGCTGGCACAGGAACTCGACGGTGTCGCCGTTGATTGTGGTTGATACTGCTACACCAGCCATCATTTGCCTCCTGCACGTGCATAGGCGGTCGTTGCTGCCCGCTTGGCCAGCACGCCCGCAACTTTTCTTCTGAATTCGATGGTGCCGCGCTTGTCGTCGATGGGCCGACAGGCCCCCGCGCAGACCTTGGCGAGCCGCTCCAGCGTCGCTTCGTCCAGCTTGGAGCCGATGAGCACCTCCGCCGCCTCTTCGACCAGAAGCACCGTCGCCGCCACGGCGCCCAGCGCCACGCGGGCCGATTTGACCACACCGTGCTCATCAAGCGTCAGGTTCACGCCGGCGCTGACCACCGCGATGTCCATTTCGGTGCGTGGAATGAAACGCAGATAGGCATCGCCCGAGCGCGGCGCTTGGCTGTCGAGCAGGATCGCCTCGATGATCTCGCCTTTGGCGAGTGACGTCTTGCCCGGCGCGGTCGGCACGCTCTGCACGGGGATCGTGCGCCGGCCCGCCGGCCCGACGACCACCGCCTTGGCGCCGGCGGCAACCAGCGCCGGCACGCTGTCGGCGGCCGGCGATGCGTTGCAGAGATTGCCCACGATGGTGCAGCGTCCCTGCACCTGCTTCGATCCGATCAGCTTGGCCGCCTCGACGACACCGGGCCATGCCTTCCTGAGCGCGGTGTTCTCCCCCAGGACGGCGCAGGGAACCGCCGCGCCGATGCTGAAGCCTTCAGCCGTTTCCCGGATCTCGCTCAAGCCGTCGATCGCCTTGATGTCGACGATCAGCTCTGGTTCGGCAAAGCCGCCCTTCATTCTGACCAGGAGGTCGCTGCCTCCCGCAAGGATGGCGGCCGTACCAGCCGACCCGGCCAACTGGCCAACGGCATCTTCTATTGAAAGCGGACGTATGTAGCGCATCGTCTCCCCTTGGTCATCGCGATTTCAGCGACCGTTATAAACAGTCTCCTCATAATGGCCATCCGGTTCCGCATCTGCGGCGATTAGGCCAGGCGCCGCAATATCCAGTCCAACAGACGGAAGGTGGCGCGCTGAATGGCAGCAACCGGCTTTGAGACGATTTTCGTGAAACTTCGGTTGTGGATCAAGTGCGCTCATTCGCTTTTGTCCGCCTTTGGACCGGAACGGCCTTTAGGCCGGGCAGAGCCGCTGCCTGGCCGCCCCGGCTGAAGCCCCTGTGTTCGGCAGCCGCCCGAAACGCCTGCGGCGGCTGGCCAAGGGTACGCAGGAAGGCGCGCCGCATGCGGCCGGGATCGCCAAAACCGGCGGTTTCGGCGATGCGCTCAAGCGGGAGATGGCTGGTCTCGATCGCCGTTCGGGCCGTCTCAAGGCGCATGCGCTCTACGGCTTTTGCCGGCGTGACGCCGGTCTCGGCGGTGAAGGCGCGGGCGAAGTTGCGGGGACTCATGGCCGCGTGATCGGCCAGGCATTCGACGGTCAGCGGTTCGGCCAGGTTTGCCCGCACCCATTCGATCAGCGCGGCAAAGCGCCCGGTTCGCCCGCCCAGCTCGACGAAGGCCGAGAATTGCGACTGGCCGCCCGGCCGGCGCTGGTGCACGACGATCTGCTGCGCGGTGCGGCGCGCCACCTCAGCGCCAAGGTCATCTTCGACGAGGGCGAGCGCCAGGTCTATTCCGGCCGAGATGCCGGCCGACGTCCAGATGTCGCCATCCCTGATGAAAATACGCTCGGCATCCAGCCTGACCTTCGGGTAGCGGCGGTGGAAGTCGTCGCTGCTGGCCCAGTGCGTGGTCGCGCGGCGGCCGTCGAGCAATCCCGCCTTTGCCAGCAGGTACGCGCCCGTGCAGACGCTGCTGATGCGCCGCGCCGAGGCGCGCCTCAACCAGGCGACGATCTCGTCCATCGCCTCCATGGAGCGGATGATTTCGCCGCCCGATACGATAACGGTGTCGAAAGGGCCGTCGCGCAGAGGCCTGGTGAGGAGCTTCAGACCCGAAGAGCTTTCAACGTCGCCGCCGCCGGGCGCCAGCAAAACCAGCTCATAGTTGTCCGGGCGGCAGCGCTCCGCAATCTCGAAGACTGTAGTCGGCCCGGCCGCATCCAGAAGCTGGAAACCGGGGTGAACGACGACGGCAACTTGCCTGCGCATGGCAGTATTCGCCCGATTTATGTCATTTCGGACGAAACGTAACGCCGATACCCTCGTCGTCAAGCCATCTGGAGATCGGACCTCATGAGCTGGCGACTTGCGTTGTGGAGCAGTGCCGGTGCCGCCGGCCTTGTCGTGGCGGAGCACGGATTGCTACGCCAACTGGCCCACAGGGCGCTTGCTAGCGCCAGCCACGGTGCCCGCACGGCCGACTTCGTCGCCATGCAACTCGAATATCCCGGGTCGGGCGCATCGCCGTGACGATGCCGTGCTGAAGCGACGGCGGGTGTGTGGCCGTCCTGCGAGCATCGATCTTTCACAGCAAGGGAGTGACTGATGAAAGCATTGATCGCCGGGGCCGGCATCGGCGGCCTCACCACTGCTCTGTTCCTGCATGAGGCAGGCATCGAGGTCGAACTGTTCGAGCGGGCCGACGACATCCGCGAACTTGGCGTCGGCATCAACATGCTCCCGCACGCTGTCAAGGAGTTGGCCGGGCTTGGGCTGATGTCGGCGCTCGACGCGGAGGGGGTGAGGACACGCGAGCTTGTCTACACCAACCGCTTCGGCCAGATCGTATGGCAGGAATTGCGCGGCATCGATGCCGGCTATGAGGTTCCGCAAATCAGCATTCATCGCGGCAGACTGCTGGGGCTGATCCACAGGGCCGTGGTGAGCAGGCTTGGCGGCGACATCATCAATACGGCAAGCCTTGTCGATGCCTTCGAGCAGAGCGAAGGCGGGGTCGTGGCGCATTTCCGCCGGCATGACGGTTCGCGAGGCGAGGCGCATGGCGACCTGCTCATAGGCGCTGACGGGATCCATTCCGCCGTCAGGGCCGTGCTCTATCCCGAAGAAGGGCCGCCGATCTGGAACGGCACGATGCTGTGGCGCGGCGCCACGCCCTGGCCGGTCTGGCGCGACGGGCGCACCATGGCGGTTGCCGGCGGCAATTTCGCCAAGTTCGTGTATTATCCGATCGAACCGGATCGCGAAGAGCCGGAGACCAGGCTGACGAACTGGGCGGTGATGGCCAATACCGGTGATAGCGGCACATCACCGCTGCGTCCCGGCGACTGGAGCCGCCCGGGCGTGATCGACGATGTGCTGCCCTTCGTGCGCGACCGGTTTCAGCTTGATTTTGTCGACCCTGCCTCGATCATCCAGGCAACGGATGGCTTCTACGAATATCCGAACTGCGACCGCGACCCGCTGCCGCGATGGTCGTTCGGGCGGGTGACGCTGCTCGGCGATGCGGCGCATCCCATGTATCCGGTCGGGTCGAACGGAGCCAGCCAGGCAATACTCGACGCCGGCTGCCTCGCGATGCATCTGGCCGCGGGACCAACCGTCGAAGCCGCGCTAACGCGATATGATGGGGAGCGGCGGCCGGCCACATCGGCCATCGTGCTGGCCAATCGGCAAGGCGGGCCGGAAGCGGTCATAGACTTGGTCGAGGCCCGGGCGCCGCATGGCTTTGATGACATCGACGCCGTCGCTTCGCGCGAAGAACGCAAGAGCGTGGTACGCGGCTATGCGTCCCTGGCCGGGTTTGCAAAACCGAATTGACCGGGAGCGGGCGTTTTTGCGCCCTAGAGATCGGCCTCGGCGAAGATGCGCGAGGCCCAGTCGAGGAAGACGCGCAGGCGTGGCGAGAGCTGACGGTTCTGCGGGTAGAGCGCCGACAGCGGCGTTGGCGAGGGCGGATAGTCGGCCAGCACCTCGACGAGTGTCCCATCCGCCAGATCCTTTTCGAAGCGATAGCGCGGCGCCTGGATGAGGCCGAGGCCAAGCCGCGCCAGGTCGGCGGCGGTGTCGGAATTGTTGGCGGCGACGCGGCCGGGCAGCCGCACCTCACGGATATTGCCGGCGACGGTGAATTCGAACGGAAGGGTCTCGCCAGTGCGCGACGAAACAAAGCCCACCGCCTGGTGACCGTCGAGCGCATCGGGGGAGGCGGGCGTGCCGTGGCGTTCGAGATAGCCAGGGCTGGCGCAGGTGATCTCGCGGATGACAGCCAGCCGCCGCATGATCATGCCGCTGTCGGGTAGCTCGCCGACGCGGATGACACAGTCGACGCCTTCACGCACGAGATCGACCAGCCGGTCGCTCTGGCCGATCTGCAGGTCGATTCTGGCATAGCGGTCGAGGAACTCCGGCAGGCGCGGCAACAGGAATGTGCGGGTGAGCAGGGTGCTGGCGTCGATGCGCAGCAGCCCGAAGGGCTCCGCATTGCGGAAGGCGGCTTCGGCATCCTCGATTTCTGCTAGGATCGACAGGCAGCGCCGATAGTAGGCTTCGCCGTCCTGGGTGGCGTTCACCTGCCGCGTCGTTCGTTCCAGAAGCCGTGCGCCGAGATGCTCTTCCAGTCGCCGGATGGCTTCCGTCGCCGTTGAACGCGGCAGGCCGAGATCGGCCGCGGCAGCGGTGAAGCTGCGCCGCTCCAGAACGCGAACGAAGAGCCGCATCGTGTCCAGTCGATCCATGGCCTTTGTTCGCAGTTTCCGAATAGTGATGTCAATTGGTGGCTGATTATCCGGAAAGCGGGCCGGCCTATATCCGTGTCACCAACACGGAGAGACTTCCATGACATCCAATCAAACAGATACGGGTGGCCAAACCAGAACCGCGATCGTGACCGGCGCCTCCAAAGGCATCGGCGCCGCCATCGCACAGCGGCTCGCCCGCGAGGGCGTCGCTGTCGTCCTCAATTATGCACGGGGCCGCGCGGAGGCTGAAGAGCTTGTGCGCAGCATCAAAGCCGGCGGCGGCAAGGCGATCGCCGTTCAGGCCGATATCGCCGATCCGAATGGGATCGCAGCGCTGTTCGACGCCGGCGAGAAGGCGTTCGGCGGCATCGACATCCTCGTCAACAATGCCGGCGTCATGAAGATTTCGCCGATGGCGCAGACCGACGATGCTTCGTTCGACACGCAGATCGCGATCAATCTCGGCGGCGTGTTCCGCGGCATGCGGGAAGGCGCGCGCCGGCTTCGCGACGGCGGCCGCATCGTCAATTTTTCCAGCAGCGTCGTTGGTCTCTACCAGCCGGGCTATGGCGTCTACGCCGCCACAAAAGCGGGTGTCGAGGCGATGACCCACATCCTGGCCAAGGAGCTCGGCTCGCGCCGTGTCACCGTCAACGCGGTGGCGCCCGGACCGATAGAAACCGCGCTGTTCACGGACGGCAAGAGCGAGGCGCAGATCGAGGCCATCGGCAAGATGGTCCCGCTCGGCCGGCTTGGCCAGCCCGACGACATTGCCGGGCTGGTCTCGTTCCTGGCCGGTCCGGACAGCTTCTGGGTCAACGGACAAATCATACGAGCCAATGGCGGCGTGGTCTGAGGCAACCATGCCGGCTTGGCTCTCCCGACTGCCTGAATCCCGCACTCGAAAAAATTAAGGAAACATCATGCCATTCGCCAACATCAAGTTACCGCAAGCGGCCCTCTCCAGGGCGCAGAAGGAAGACCTCATCCATCGAACGACAGCCATGTTCGTCGACTTTTTCGGCGAGGGTGTGCGCCCCTTCACGATGGTGCTGGTGGAGGAGGTCGCCGACGGCGGCTATGGCCGGGCCGACGAAGTGTTCGTCGTGCCGGAAGTTTTTCGCGCAAAGGAGTAGTGCCGGGCCGACCTCCTCTCCCGACTTCGTGAGGCGAGGAACCCCAGTCTAGTAAAGTTTGCGCCAGAACCCCCACCCGGACCTCCGGTCCGACCTCCCCACAAGGGGGAGGTAGGGAGCCCAGCTTTTCCGCATTTCCAAAAAAGGTGCTGTTCGGCAGGCGGGCAGGGCGTCTTCCTGACCCTCCCCCTTGTGGGGAGGGTCGATGCGAAGCAGTGGGGTGGGGGTCTGCGCGGCGCTGCGTGGGTTGCAAGCGCAGGTCTTCTACCTCAATCGCCCTTCGTCGCACCAATCCAGTCAGCCGCCATTTCGGCAAACAGCCAGTCGCGGAACGCCCTGATCTTCTTCTGACGCAGCGCGCCGTCGCGGTAGACGACGTAGTAGCGCGAGGCGGATTTCAGCGCGCGGTCGAAGGGACGAACCAGCCGCCCGGCGGCGAGGTCGGCCGAGACCAGCGCGCTTCGGCCCAGCAACACGCCTTCGCCATGCACCGCGGCCTCGACGGCGAAGGTGGCGGAATCGAAGCGCACGCCGCGCTTCGGATCGACATCTGCCACGCCGGCATGTTGCAGCCATGTCGCCCAGTCGATGCGAAAGGCATCATGGATCAATTTGTGATGCCTGAGATCCGCCGGCAAGCGCAACGGATGTTCGCCTTGCAGCAGTTCCGGGCTGCAGACCGGGAAGACCTCTTCATCGGCAAGAAATTCCGCAGTCACCCCGACATAGCCGCCCTTGCCGTAGCGGATGGCAATGTCGATGCCGTCGCTGACGAAATCGGAAAGCACGCCCGAGGTCGACAGCCGCACGTCGATATCGCCGTTGGCGCGATGGAAGCGATGCAGCCTCGGCACCAGCCAGCGGCCGGCAAAACCGTCCGAAGCGCTGACATTCAGGATGCCTGTCGTGCGGTCGGGCGTGGCGGCGATGGTGGCGGCGGCGATCTGGTCCAGCGCCGTCCTGACTTCCGATGCATAGGCAGCGCCGACAGGAGTCAGGCGCACGGACCTCGTGCCCCGATCGAAAAGCTGGATGCCCAGCCTGTCCTCAATGTTGCGGATGGCGCGGCTGACCGCACCATGGGTGACGTTGAGTTCGCCCGCAGCCTTGGAGAAACTCAGATGCCTGGCGGCGGTCTCGAAGGCGGGCAGGGCAGTGAGCGGCGGCAGTCTGCGCGGCATGGTCCACCTGTGAGCGTTGCTCACAAATCCTGCACAAAGAGTCGTTTGTCGTCCAGCCCGGAAATGTCCAATCTACTGACGTAGCAGCGCATCCAGATCGGGTTTTCCATCTCACCGCTGCGCTGAACGACCAGAACAGTGTGAGCAATCGTCATGCTCGTCCTCCGCGGACGGCCTCGGCACGCTTGCGCCCCGCGTAAAATACAGGAGACGAACAATGAACCCGACCTTCGAATCCATCGGCGCCGCGATGAGCGGTCTTGCACTCAGAACCGCTGCAGTCGTCGAGCGCCGCCGCATGCTGCGCCGAGTTTCACGCTTCTCGAACCAACGCTTGCACGACATCGGCTTCGAGCGTGACTGGGACGGTTCCATCCTGCGCAATGGGAGGGCGATATGACCAGCACCCTGATCATCGGCGCGACGGGGCTGCTGGGTGGCGAGATGGCGAAGGCCAGCGCAGGCAATGGCGATCGCCTGCACGTTCTGGTTCGTCCGACAACAGCCGGTAATGAAGAACGGCTGCGTTCGCTGAAGGAGCTCGGCGCCAAAATCCATGTCGGCGATCTCGACGACTATGGCAGCCGTGTCCGCGCCGCCGGTGCGGTGGATCGCGTCATCAGCTCGGTGCATGTGGATTCGGCCAGCGAGATGACGTTGGTGCGGGCGCTCAGGGATGCCGGCATCTCCCGCTATGTACCTTCCGCCGGCTTCGGCCTCGACTTTGCCGCCGCTGCACCGGGCTCGATTCCGCCGCTCGACCTCAAGCGAGCCGTGTTCGACGCGATCAGGCAAGCGGATCTGCCCTATACGGTGATTTACACCAACGGCTTCTTCTCGACCTGGGTGACGACGCTGGGCGACCTGATGCGCTTCGGCTCGTCGCCCTTGCCTCCCGAAGAGGTGACACTTTATGGCGACGGCAATGTGCCGGCGACGTTTGTCAGCGAGAAGGACATCGCCGCCGTCACCTTGCGCGCGTTGAACGATCCCAGCGCCATCCACAGCGAGATCCGCATCGCCCAGAACGAGATCACCCAGAATGAAATGATCGATCTGTGGCGCCGGGTGAGCGGCCGCTCGCCGCGCATCGTGCCCCAGAGTGCGGCGGAGCTTGAGGCGATGATCGCATCAGCCCCCTGGCTCGGACTGCTGCGGGCGTTCTGGATACGCGGCGAGACCGCGCTCGAGACGGCCACGCCGGAAGCCGGCGCGCTCTATCCGGAGCTGACGTTCGAGACCATCGAGAGCGCCTTTGTGGCGATGGCGGGCACCGCTGGGCGGTAGGAGCAGAAGCGCGGCGGTGCAACTGCGGTCACCCCCACAAGTGGGGAGATCGGCAGCGTCACCCCTTCCGCTTCTCCACCTCGGCCTTCCTCAGCAGGAACCGCTGAATCTTGCCGCTCGGCGTCTTCGGCAACTCGCTGACGAACTCGACTTCGCGCGGATAGGCGTGGGCCGAGAGGCGCTTGCGGACATGCTGCGCCAGTTCCTCGGCCAGCGCCTCGCTGCCTCGAAAGGCGGGCGCCAGAACGACGAAGGCCTTGACGATTTCGGTGCGCTGCGGGTCGGGCACACCGACGACGGCTGCCTCGTTGACCGCCGGATGTTCGATCAGCGCGCTTTCGACGTCGAACGGGCCGATGCGGTAGCCGGCCGAGGTGATGACGTCGTCGGCGCGGCCGATGAAGGAGATCGAGCCGTCGGGCTCGAACTCGACCGTGTCGCCGGTGCGGTAATAGCCGCCCGCTATGGCCGGCGTTTCCGCCTGGTGATAGCCGCCGAACCAGCGCAGCGGCGAATTGGCGATGTCGATGGCGAGAATGCCGGGCTGGTTGGGGCCAAGTTCGTGGCTGGCCTCGTCGAGCACGACGATGCGGTAGCCCGGCATGGCGAAGCCGGCCGAGCCGTGGCGCACCGGGTGCGACAGGCCATGATGGTTGTTGACCATCATGCCGTTCTCGGTCTGGCCGTAATGGTCGTGGATGGGGGCGGCGAGATGAGCGTCGAACCAGCGGATCACCTCCGGGTTGAGCGGCTCGCCGGCGCTGCTCACCACACGCAGGCGGCCCTTGACGCGGTCGGCGGCCTCGGGTCCTTCGGCCAGCAGCAGGCGGAAGGCGGTGGGCGAGCCGGCAAGGCTGGTGACGCCGAGGCGCTCGATGATGTCGTAGGTGCTCCTGGCGGTGAAGGCGCCCTCGTTGAAGGTCGTGGCGATGCCAAGCAGCAGCGGGCCTGTTATGGCGTAATAGAGGCCGTAGGCCCAGCCGGGATCGGCGATGTTCCAGAAGACGTCGGCGGGCCGCAGCCCGATGGCATCCCGCATATAGGCGCCGAAGGCCAGCAGCGCGCTGAGCGGCACCGGAACGCCCTTGGGGAAACCTGTCGTGCCCGAGGTCGACATCATCATGAACAAATCGTCGCCCTTGCGCATCACCGGCTGGCACTCGGGCGAGGCGGCGGCGAAGTCGGCGCGGAAATCGATGTCGCCGGCCGGCAGGGCTTCGCCTGGGGCAAGGATGGTTGCAACCCGAGGGCAATCCTCCACCTGGTCGAGTTTGCCGCGATTGGCAATGTTGGTGACGACGAGCTTCGCGCCGCTGGTCTTCAGCCGGTGGTCGATGGCCTTGGGACCAAAGGCGGTGAACAGCGGCTGGTAGACCGCGCCGATGCGCCAGGTGCCGAGGATGAGCGCCACCAGTTCGGGAATGCGCGGCAGCATGCCGGCGACGATGTCGCCGGAGCCGACGCCGGCCGCTTTCAGCATGTTGCCGACGCGCGCCGACATCTCCTTGAGATCGTCGAAGCTGAACTCCCGCAGCTCGCCACCGGCGGAGATGGAGCGCAGCGCCAGCCGGTTCTGGCCGGTATGGCGATCGCAGCATTCGATGCAGGCGTTGATGCCCGTCGCGGGATCGCCGTGAAGTCTTGCGATCTCATCGTCGATGCGAAAGCGTGCAATGGCATCGACATAGCGCGACAGCGCCGGTGTGTTGGTCATGGCAGTCCTCCCTGGCTGCGCCGCATCTCCCCATGCGGCGCCGTCACGTGTCAGCTTGCCCGAAATTGTGGTTGTGGTCGATGCGGCGAAAGTTGGTGGGTGGGAAGGTTGGCGCTTGAACACCCCCCTCTGCCCTGCCGGGCATCTCCCCCGCAAGGGGGGAGATCGGCGCCTCAATCGCGGCGCTTGTCTTGCGACGTCGACGGTTGGCGAAAGCGATAACGACATCCAATCTCCCCCCTTGCGGGGGAGATGTCCGGCAGGACAGAGGGGGTGTGAAGGATCACAGCGCTGACAATCTGCGTGGTTGACCTAATCAGTCATCCAGCGGATAGGTCCGGCCCAAATATACCCGCCCGAGAAACTCCGATGACCACAGACACCAAATTCCACCCCGACACCGCCTGGCAGGCCGAAATTCGCGCCGGCGTGCGCCACGTGCGCGATCTGGCGCCCCTGCCGTTGTCGCCAGCTGAGCGCGCGGCGGCGCAAGCGGCGGCCGCGAACCACAAGGTGCGTGCGCCCAAAGCCTATCTCGACCTGATCGACTGGAATGACCCCGCCGATCCGATCCGGGCGCAGGTCATCCCATCACCGGGCGAACTGGAGGAGGTGGAAGGCGAGCTCGACGATCCGATCGCCGACCATGACTTCAGCCCGGTGCCCAGGCTCACGCATCGCCATGCCGACCGGGTGCTGTTGTTTCCGACCTATCAATGCGCGGTCTATTGCCGGTTCTGCTTCCGCAAGGAATCGCTAACCTCGATCGGCCGGGGCTATACGCGTGAGGCGCTGGAGCCGGCGCTGGCCTATATCGCCGACCACCCCGAAATCCGCGAGGTGATCCTGACCGGTGGCGATCCGCTCTCCTTGCCCGACAAGGTACTGGCTGAAATCTTCGCGCGCATCGAAGCCATTGCGCATGTGCGGCTGCTGCGCATCCATACGCGCGTGCCGGTGGTGCTGCCGTCGCGCATTACATCAGGGCTCGTCGCGGCGCTGCAGGGCCGGCTGATGGTCACTGTCGTCACCCATTTCAACCACGCGCGCGAGATCACCGACGCAACCGAGGTGGCCTGCCGCACGCTTCGGCAAGCCGGCTTCGTGCTGCTGAACCAGAGCGTTCTGCTCAAGGGCGTCAACGACAGCATCGAGGCGCTGGAAGAACTCTGCCGCGAGCTGATGTACCGCCTCGGCGTCAAACCCTACTACCTGCACCATGGCGACCTCGCGCGCGGCATGGCGCACCGGCGCACGACGATTGCGCAGGGACAGGCGCTGACTGAAGCGCTGCGCGCGCGGCTGTCGGGCATCTGCAACCCCGTCTATGTGCTCGACCTGCCGGAAGGGGGCGGCAAGGTGCCGATCGGGCCTTGCCATGTCGAGGGACGGGACGGCGAGAACTGGCGGCTGCGCGGGCTCGATGGCGAGGTGAGGGCGTATACGGAGGTCGTTGGCCAATAGGGCTGCGCGCTACCGTGCGTTTTTCTCGACAAATGCCAGCACCACCACGCGCGGGGCAACGCAGTAGGCGAGGCTGGCCTTGCGGCCCGTCTTCGTCGTCGCGCAGCCTGCGTTCAGGTCGATGGTGATGTCCTCATAGCCCAGCACCTTGCGATCGAGCGGATAGACGGCCTTGTAGACGGCTTCCTTGGCGGCAAAGAGGATGCGGCCGGCAAGATGCCGGTCGGCTGCGTCCGTGCGGTCCGCGGGCGTTGTCACGAGCGCCAAAATGTCATCCGGGAGAGGCTGCGCGGGCTCGACGTCGATGCCGAGCGAGGCGATATCGCCAATCGGGGCAACCGCCGCCACGGCCATGTCGTCGTCGTGCGCGAGCGAACCGGTTATTCCGTCAGGCCAGACCGGCGCGCCGGTTGGCGAGCGCAGGATGGCGACGTCGCCAACGCCAAGCTCCGCCAGCAGTCCGTGCGCGATCCACCGGGCCGCGCCGCTGGCGCGCCGCATGCCAGGCTGACGCGCGGGGATGGAATGCGCTTCCCCAGGCAGCAGATGGGCGTCGTCGCCGTCGCGGATCATCCGGCATCCGATCCGGACTCCCGATGGTGCGATGGCGGCGATCGCTTCGGCCAAGGCGATTTCCTCGAGCAGCCGCATCACGACTCGTGCGTCCGGGGCCGGCAAAGCGAGATCGGCTATCATTTCTCCGTCCTCGTCGAGCCCTTCTTCGACGAAACCGGCGCTGCGATAGAGATTTCGCGCCGCATCGTTCTCCGGTTCGTAGCAGATCGAGACGTGGCTGATGTGGCTGAGCCCCTGGATTTCGTCCAGCACCTTACGCAGCGCGGCCTTGCCGTAGCCTTTGCCCTGAGCGGCGCGGTCGATCATGAAGCGGTAGATGCGTGCCTCGTCGTCATCCGGAGGAGCCTCGTACATCAGGAAACCGACGACACGATCCCCGGCCATGACGACCCGTGGCCGGGCGTCTTCGTCAGTCCCGGCTTCTTCCAGCGAGTCCGCATTGCCGGCGACGAAATCCCTCTGCTCCGGCGCCAGTTCCAAGGCCGTGACCAGGGCCCGGTTGGCCTCGGTCACGGCAACGAGACGGATATCTCCGGTGTTCAAGCCGATGCCCTTCGTCAAGCCGAGGCCCAGGCCGATACCTTGGAGCCATCGTCGGTGATCGGCTCGACGAAGCGGTGCAGCTTGGCCGGGTTGCCCCGCCATATGGAGTTGGGCTCCAGCTCTTCGCCCTTCATGACGAAGGAGTCGACATCGACCACCGAGCCTTCGCCCATCACCACGCCGTAATGGACAAAGGCTGAAGGTCCGAGCGTGCAGCCCTTGCCGATGCGGATGAAGTCGGACTTGAACGCGCCTTCTTCCAGCGAATGGGCCTGGATGACGCAGCCCTCGTTGAGGGTGGCGTCGTCGCCGATCTCCACCAGCGAGCGTTCGGTCAGATTGCTGCCGCCGTCATAGACCCGTTTGCCGACCTTGACGCCGAGCAGGCGCAGGATCATCGGCCGGAACGGCGTGCCGGCGAACAGCCGCACGATCGGCGAATCCGCCAGCTTCCAGTGGCGCTCTTGGCGCCAGAACGCGACGTCGTAGATCGTCGTCATCTGCGGCTTTAGCCGGCCGAAACCAAGGCTTGCCCGTTCCACGAAGATGTAGAACGGAATGGTGATCGCCGAGGTCAGGAGCACGGCGACGAACAGCGCGACTTCAGCCCATTCGGTGTAGTAGTTCAGCGCCCGGTCCCAGATCGCCAGCGTGGCGAACAGCATGACCCATTGCGTTGCCACGAACAGCAGGATCGTCACCAGATTGTGGCGGTTCTTGTGCGGGATGCGCCGGCGCCGGTCGTCCTCGTCGACACCGGCAATGAGTTCCTTGTCGCGGTTCACCATGCGTGGGATTTCAAAGGCAGGCGAGCCCAAGAGCCCGACATTCTCGCGCAGCGGCCCGTCGATGGGGATCATCACCTTGGTGCCGAGCAGGACGTTGTCGCCCGTGCGCCCGTCCGGCGGATAGTAGATGTTGTTGCCGAGATAGTTGCGTTCGCCGATGCGCGTCGGCTCGAGCCGGAAGGCGGAGGCGGATTTGTGCATGTTGATCATGAACAGCCCGTCCGAGACCATGGTCTCGGTGCCGATCTCGCACAGAAGCGGGTTTTCGTGCTGCTGGTTCGAGCCGAAGTTGGAACCGGTCTGCACCACCTTGTTGAGGTTCCAGCCGATGGCGCTGATATAGTGCACGATGGCCGAGCTGTCGCCGAACAGGAGGCCCAGGACGCGGGAGTTGCTCGAGAATTCGGCGACGGTCTGCAGCCAGTAGCGGAAGCCGTAGAGCGTGTAGGTGCGGCCTGGCTTCAACAGCAGGCTGACCAGGCGCGGGACCAGCGTCGCCGCCAGGAAGGATGCGGCCATGTAGCCGAACAGCGTGACCGTGGTGCCGATCGCGACGACGCCGATGGTCTCCTGGTAGTCGTCGCCGACGTTTTCCCAATAGCTGTGGAACAAGAGCGGCAAGGGAGTGACGATGGCAAACAGCCCGATCAGCTGAACCGCTTCGAACAGGAAGCGCCGGATGTTGGACGGATCGACATTGCGCACCTTGCAATAGTCGGCCGAGGTCGGCACGGCCGGCGAGCCATGCCATCGTTCGCCGTCGGGGATGCTTTGGCCGCGGTGCAACGAGGACGAATGGCCGAGCTGGGCGCCGTCGCCGATCCTGGTGTCGATGTCGAGCGTCGAGCCGACACCGACAAAGGCGTCGCGGCCGATGGTCAGCGGCCCGGTGTGGATATAGCCGGACTGCGCCCGGAAGCCGAGAATCATCGATTCCTTGCGCAGGATAGTGTTGGCGCCGATCGAAATGAGATCCGTGCAGACGGGCACGGATTTCGATTCGATGACGGCGTTCTTGCCAAGCTTGGTGCCGAGAAGCTGCAGATAGATGCTGTAGAGCGGGCTGCCGCGGAACAGCACGACGGGCGCGGTGCGGATCAATGTCTTGACCACCCAGAAGCGGAAGTAACGCACGCCCCAGATGGGAAACGCCTCCGCCTTCCAGCGGCCGACGAGCACCCATTTGGCGATGACGGCAAAGCCCGACATGCCGAAGAACACGGCGGCCGAAAGCGCCACGCACCTGATGTACAGCTGCAGCGGATCGTCGAGCGCGTCATACATCCAGTTGAGGCCGTCATTGACCGCCCACAGGGCGCCATAGCTGTAGAGCGCGTAGAACAGCAGCTGTGCGGCGCCGCAGGTCCAGTAGGCGAAATTCGAGGCCCGGCGGGTGAGGACGGGCTCGTTGGTGGCCGTCGCCATCTCGTCCGCCACGCCCAGGTGAAGCGCGAGCCGCGCCACGGTCGGGTGGAGATAGATGTCGCGCATCGACGCCGTCGCCCATTCCTTCCTGGTGCGCACGCGGGCGCAGAAATGCGCCATCAGCAGCGAGTTGGCGCCGAGATCGTCGAAGAAATTGTCCTCGACGGACACGTCTTCGAATTTCAATACGGCGGCCAGTGCGTCGGCCAGGAAACGCTCGTCGTCATTGCCGGGCGCGACCATGGCGCGATCGCCCGAAAGCCGCACACTTGTCGGTTTCGGCAGCTGGCGCAAATCCACCTTGTTGGAAACCGTCATCGGGATGGCCGGCAGTTCCTCCAGATAGGAGGGCACCATGTAGTCGGGCAGGCGCCGCTTCATCGTCCTGGCGAGGTCAGCGCGCGAGATCTCCGGTTGGCCGGCCTTCGCAGCGTAATAGGCGACGAGTTCGACGCGACCGGGCTCGATCTCCCAAGTGGTGACGGCGGCCTGGGCGATTTCGGGCTGGTCGAGCAGCACCGCCTCGATCTCGCCGAGCTCGATGCGGTAGCCGCGGATCTTCACCTGGGTGTCGATGCGGCCGGCATACTCGATCTCGCTTTGGTCGTTGATGCGGCCAAGGTCGCCCGTCCGGTAGATGCGCTTCGACGGGTTGTTCGGCAGGCCGACGAAATCGGCGATGAATTTCTGTTCGGTCAGGTCCGGCCTGTTGAGATAGCCGACCGCGAGCCCGATGCCGGCAATGCCGATCTCGCCCAGTTCGCCCGGCTCGGCGAGCTGCGGCAGCGAAGCGTCGAGGATGACGATGGAGTAGGTCGGCAGCGGCGCGCCGATGGTGACGGGACTGTCCGGCGTCAGCGCGCCCATTGTAGCGGTGACGGTCGCCTCGGTCGGCCCATAGGTGTTCAGGATCTGCCGCCCCGGCTTCGACCAGCGCACCACCAGATTGTGCGGGCAGGCCTCGCCGCCGACCAGCAGCGTGCGCAGGCTGGGCACATCTGACGTCATCGACGACAGCAGCGTCGGGCTGCAGGCGATGCAGGTGATGTCATGGAGCCGCAGGAAATCGGCCAGTTCCTCGCCCACCAGCGGCATCTGGCCCGGTGCCGGCACCACCGTAGCGCCGGCGACGAACGGCACCCAGATCTCTTCGGAGGAAAAGTCGAAGGCGATGGTCATGCCCTGGTAGACGCGATCGCCCGGCCGGTAGCCGTAGGAGGCGGCGGCGACGCGGATGAAATTGACGAAACTCTGGTGCTTGATGACCACGCCCTTGGGCTTGCCTGTGGTGCCCGAGGTGTAGAGGATGTAGCAGGTGTCGTCCGAAGTCTTCGCATTCGGCTTCAGCGGCGCGTCGGATTGCTTGGAGATCTCGGCGGCCGCGCTGTCGATCAGCAGATGCGGAACCGGCAGCTGACCGGCGCGCGACGCATAGGCGGCGATGGTGACGATCAGGCTGACGCCGGCGTCTTCGATGATGAGCGCCATCCGCTCCTCGGGAAAAGCGGTGGCCAGCGGCACGAAGGCAGCACCTGCCTTCATCACCGCGAGCAGCGCGACATAGGTCTCCGCCGAGCGGTCGAGGAGAAGCCCGACGCGGTGGCCCGGTCGCACGCCGCGCTTGACCAGCAGGCGGGCGAACTGGTTGGCCCGGCTGTCCAGTTCACGATAGGTCCAGACACGCCCGTCGGAGATCACCGCCGGCAGCGCTGCAAACATTTCGGCGAGCTGTTCGAAGACGGTGTCGAGCCGCTCGACGGGGAGGCCGTGCCGGGCAAAGTCGGCGCCCGTCAGGATTTGCCCGCGCCTGGCTGTCGCGGGGGCCGTTTTTACCAGCGCATCGACACCTGCCAGGCCGCTTTCCAGCCCCGATCGTTCGGCGTCCAGTTCGGCGATGTCGACACCGTGATCCATTTCCATACTTTCCCGTCCAGGCCGGGCATCGCCCGGCATGGCCATTTTTCCAGTTGTTGTGGGATGCTTATGCCATCCGATTTTTTCGGCAGTTTTTCCGAACTGTTGAATATTGTTTCTGAACTGTGTCTGGGCGCTCCTTTGAGCCTCCCTTGGCGGCTCTTGCCGGGCCCGCCCGGGGGCAGCGACGGCGCGTGCGCTTGGCCGTTTTTCTGGAACCAGCCTTGAGGCCCCGCATTCTATGAACAGGGACTTAAGGAGCGTGTCGTGAAAGCGGTTTTGGGACTGGTCTGCGGCTTCGTGCTGACCCTTGCGGTCTTCGGCAGCGGACTGGGCTTCGCCGCTTGGCTGCTTGCCGCGAAGCCGCCGCGCCAGGCAACGGCCACCGTCAGCGTGGCGGAGCTGTGGACCAAGAAGGCGCGGCCGGTGAACAAAGCCGGGCAGGGTCTCGAACGCCTGCCGGCCAAACAGTCCGCGCCGCCCGACATCCCCGCCAAACCGCAGGAAACACCGCCCGACCCCACCGTCACCGGCGCCATCGCGCCCAAGACGACCGGATTGCCGCCTCCGCATCTCGCCTGGTGCGCCAGCCGCTATCGCTCCTACCACCCGGACGACAACAGCTATCGCTCCTACAGCGGGCAGCTGCGCCCCTGCATCTCGCCCTATCTTCAAGCCGCCGGTCAGGTCGGCCAGCCGGTTGCCGGCGATGGCGGCGAAAACGGCGCCGGCCTGGGCGTCTACGTTGCCGGCGATGGTGGCGGCGAAGCACTTTCGGCCGACCACGTAGATTACTGCTTCAGCCGCTACCGTTCCTACCGCCCGGAAGACAACTCCTACCAGCCCTATTCCGGCGGCCCGAGGCGGCAATGCCAGTAGAGCCCGCGCGCCGCACGATCCGATCGAGCGGATTTTCCGGAGCGTTCGCATTGGCGCGGCGTTCAACCCTGACCCGAAGGAGGACTGACCATGAGCGACGACCGGGACGACAGAATTCGTGAGCGCGCCTACCAGATCTGGGAACGGGAAGGCCGCATGCAAGGCGACCCTGAACGGCACTGGCACCAGGCCGAGGCCGAGATCGACCGCGAGGCGGCCCTGCCGCTGACGGCGGATGACGCACTGCCTGAAACCGGGGAGATCGCCAGCACCGACGTGCTGGAGGTTGAGGCGCTGGCGGTGCGCACCGGCATATCGGGCGACGAGGCACAGGAACTGATCGACCGCCTCGGCAACGACCGCGCCGCGGTGGAGCAAGCCGCCCGCGGCCTCAAGGCCAAAAGGCGGCGAAACCCCGATGAGGGACTGGCGAAATGATCGGAAGCTGAAGAACGGAATACCGGCTGGATTGCGCGGCGGCCCCGAAAGCCCGCGCCTCTGGCGGAGGACGCGGGCCGATCGGACGGCCGATCTTCGGCAGGCGATGGAGGGCACCACCTGCCGCACAGATCAACAATTAGTTATGGCTAATGTTCCGTCAAGTTGGATCTAATTTACTTTCGTTGAAATGTCGGCCTCCACCGCAGTTGCGCCGCTGGCCTTTGGTCGGAAATGCATGTGTCCGGGCAGGCAGTTTGTGTCGATGTTGATAGGAATTTTTTCTTGACTGGTGAGGGCAGCTATGCTACATTTTTGCCTATGGTGCTGATTTGCGCCGGTGACCCGCCGCGCAGGCGGGTTTTTGCGTTTTGGCCGGCGCTTCGTCAAATCAGGGACGTATTTCGTGGATCGCGAGGACGATCAGGGCAGTGCCAGCCAAGCCCTCAATGGAGCGGGTGATCGCTTCGAATAGACGCGACCTGCCTTCGACAAACCTCACCAGGCGTTCGCGTAACAGGATCGAGAGAACTGCGACGGCTGACAACGTGATCGCCACGCCGATCATCATTGTGCCGGCGAACAGAATGCCGGCCGCCGGCACGCCGCGCGTGATCGCAAATGTCATGACGAATAGGGTGAGCGGACAAGGAATTAGTCCGGCCATGACTCCGACGGCTTCACCTTCGTGCTTGTGATGGCGCCCATGACTGAGTGCTCGCCACAGCATCCATAGTCCGATCAACCCAAGCAGTCCGCGGCTGATGTCTTCCAGCAGCGGAGCGCGGCCAACGCTTCCCAGGGCAATTGAGACGAGAGGCAACGAGAGAGCTGCGATCATCACCGCAATCGTCACATGCGTGAAGGAAAGTGTCAGTGATACGAGAAGGCCGCGCGAAACCTTCGCGTCTGAACCAGCTAGATATGTCGCGAGTACAGCCTTGCTGTGCCCAGGGGTCAAGGCGTGCGCCGCACCGAATAGAACCCCCATCGGCAGGAAGGCCATGAATGCCAGCCAATCGCCACCGGCCGAAAGCAGCTTGATCTGCTCGGCCAGCGCCAGGTAGATCGTACGCTGGAATTCGACAATCGTTTGGAACAAGGCCATCGAAACGGCTCCGCTTCAGCCGCACGTCAATTCAAGGCGCGTCGCGAAAATTTTGCCGAGATCGGTCCCCGTCGGGTCGCTAAAGAACGCGTCTGTCAGGCTCTTCTGGTTCTGCGCGATGGCCGTGTCCGGATCGGGACGCACGACCGCGCGCGAGCAGGCTTCAGGCAGGCCAGCCACAGCAATCTTGTCGTCGTCGGTAAAATCGATCGCCGTGTAGAAGGTCGGGTCATAGACGCCGATGCTGACTTTTCCAGCAAGAGCCAACGAGTCCTTCGGCTGCGTTTCGAACTGGACAACGAGCTGATCATTCTCAAAGCTGACGCTGAATTTCGGTGGCGGCGCCATCGTCACGTCCTTGCCGTTCAAGGTCACCATCTGAAAGTAGTTGTACTCGGCCAGCGACGCATGGACGGTGATAGCAACCTCATCGAGTTCCTTTGCATCAAGGACAAGGTCGGAATTCTTGTCGAATTCCATCAGCACAGTGCTGGAAAAGAGGTCGTCGAAACGCCAGAGATGCCGAAGCGACTTAACGGTCCTGTCTGGACCGACGGTCAGGTCGAGCTTCGCTTCGGCAAAGACATGCGGATGGGCGTTCGCCGCCGCGGCGGAAGCGAGCAACAGCGCGACGCCTGATACCATGCCTGTCGGTCGCATTTTCACTCGCACTTCATCGTTTCCGGTCAGGCAGCACGTCTGGCATTGCAAGCAGGCCGAAATGGGACATGCGGTTAAGGTGGCCCGCAAGATCAAATCACGGTCAGCGTCATGGCGGCAAGAACAAGATAACGGCCGACCTTGGCCGCAGTGACCAGCAAGAGGAAAACCCGAAAAGGCTCGCGCAGGACGCCCGCGACGACGGTCAGCGGATCACCGACAATCGGCAGCCAACTCAGCAGGAGCGACCACTTCCCGTAACGGCGATACCACACTTGCGCGCGGTTTAGTTGCGTTTGGTTCGCCGGAAACCACCGCCGGTCCCGAAAGCGCTCAATGCCTCGGCCGAGCAACCAGTTGATCACCGACCCAAGCACGTTGCCGACGCTCGCGACTCCGATTAGCAACCAGGGCGAATAATCCGCAAGCAAGAGCCCGATCAGCACCGCTTCCGATTGCATCGGCAAGATCGTCGCGGCGATGAAGGCTGCCAGGAAAAGACCAGCGTAGGCTGCGAGATCGGTCATTGAACAGCGTATCTGTCTGTCGACCTAATAATGGTGACCTTCGGGTTCGACCATCTTGAACGGCAGCACCTGTTCGCGATCTTTCGCAGTCAGCACTAGCCTTGCCTGGAATTGATGCGGCTCGGCCGGAGCCACCGAGCTCTCAAGCCGATGATGGTTGTCAGCGACAGGCTCAAGGCGAAGCGTCTCCGTCCCGTTGGGCCGGTCGATGAATACCGTCGCCGTCAGATCGTCGACATGCCGATCGACGGTCAGCAGCATCCGCTCGCCAGCCGGTGTATCGACGATTTCCAATGTCCCTTCAGCCAGATCGCAGGCGACCTTGAAGGGCTCCGGCGGATGATGGTGAGCATGAGAGGTTTCCGCGCCAGTGACGGCCGGGCTCACCAAGCGAACGTTGGCTTCGGCCAACGCCGGCAAGTGGGCGAACAGCTCCTCTTTGAGGGCTTCAGTTACACCCAGCACGTCGTTGGCCGTCGCCATCTCCGGAACACTGATTGCCACGTCCGCATGCAGGCGGTGGCCGATCCAGCGCGCCTGCACGCTTTGGACACGCTCGATGCCGGATACATGCTTGGCGGCATGATGGATTTCATCGACGATGCCAGGCTCGACGCCGTCGAGCATGCGGGTCAACACGGCTTTCGACGACTGCCATACGATGGCGAAGATCGCCAGCGTGATCAACAGTCCGATGATCGGATCGGCAAGCGGAAAGCCCAGCCACACGCCAATGGCGCCAAGCACGACCGCCAGACTGGTAAAGCCGTCGGTGCGGGCATGATAGCCGTCGGCGATCAGTGCCGCGCTGTTGATCTCGCGGCCGACACGGATACGAAACACGGCGACGGCCTCGTTGCCGATGAAGCCTATGATGCCGGCGATGGCGACCCAGCCAAGAAATGTGATGGGCTTCGGATTGATCAACCGGTCGATCGCCTCATAGCCGGCGACGAGGGCGCTGAAGAGGATGATCAGAACGATGACGATCCCGGCCAGATCCTCGACCCGGCCCACGCCGTAGGTGAATGTCTTGCTGGGTTTGCGGCGAGCCAGCAGGAAGGCGATCCACAGCGGAATGGCAGTGACGGCGTCGCCGACATTGTGGATCGTGTCGGCCAGCAGCGCCACGCTGCCGGAGAGGAGCACGATCACAAGCTGGAGCGCTGCCGTGATGGCCAGAACGACGAACGACCATTTGATCGCCCAGATGCCGCGCGTCGTCGTGGCGATCGTCGGATCGATGACGCCATGGGTGTGGCCATGGCCGCCATCACCGTGATCATGTCCGTGCCCGCCTATACCATGCGTCATCGGGCCAAACCCGAACCAATCGCGAACTTTGTCCATCATGGCGCTTCTCACAGGTACTTGGTGATATCCTTGAACTCGTCGATTGAGCGGCGCTGCTCGCGCGCCAGCGGCCCGACGACGTCTTCAAGGCAATGGTTGAGGTGATCCTGGATCAAGGTCTTCTTGGCCTGCGAAATGGCCTTCTCGACAGCATGAAGCTGTTGGGCGAGATCGAGGCAGGGCCGGGCCGCTTCGATCATTTCGATGACGCCCTTAAGATGTCCGTTGGCTCGTTTCAGGCGCTTGACGATATCGGGATGGGTTTCGTGGATGTGAGATTGCTCGCTCATGCCATTGATACTATCCTCCTGGAGAGGATATACAAGCCTCAAACTAGCCCCGATTCCGTGCATGTAACCACTCGTTAAGATTTTAGGGAATAATCGCCAAGCATGCCGAATTGGGTCCATAGCGCAGCCTTTCGCCTCGTCATCGCTTTCGCGATGGCGCTCGGCATGCTGCTCTCGCCTATGGGCGGTTCGATCTCGCACGATCCCATCGCGCTTGCTGCCGCCGAGGCCGCCCGCCATGCCGAACTGGCGGGACAGATCGAGACTCACGGGCACGTCCACGATGACGGTGCGACCGAGGAGCAGGGGCCCGGCCATTCCCATGGCCATAATCCGGCCGACCACTCGCACGAGACGGCGAGCACGCTTCCGGACTTCGCGCCGGCCGTCCCTGCGGCCGGGCGGAACTGGGTGATTTATCCGCCGTCCTTGCCCGATCCCGAAGCAAGCTCCCGGCTCGATCGCCCTCCGCGACCGATCCTCGCCGCATGATCGCGGCCGCTCGCGCGGCCACCCTCAACGACGAAGATTGGAATTCTCATGCAAGGACCCTGCTATCAGGGCCCGCCATGCTCGCCTTGCGCGCGCTGGCGGCCCGCCATTCCTATGTTGCTCGCTCTCCTGACCCTGCCTCTCCTGGCCGGAGCGGCGTTCGCCCATGCCGTCGCCGCCGGCGACAAGGGCTACATCCAGGAGATCTCGGGCATCAATCTCTTGCCCTTCATCTATCTCGGCGCCAAACACATGGTGACAGGATACGACCACATCCTGTTCCTGTTCGGCGTGATTTTCTTCCTCTACCGGATGAAGCACATCGGCATCTATGTCAGTCTGTTCGCGCTCGGCCACTCCACGACCATGCTGCTCGGCGTCTATTTCAACGTCGGGATCAACAGCTACGTCATCGACGCGGTCATCGGCCTGTCGGTCGTCTACAAGGCGCTCGACAACATGGGCGCTTTCCAAAGATGGCTTGGCTTCCAGCCGAACACCAAGATCGCGACCCTGATCTTCGGCTTCTTCCACGGCTTCGGCCTGTCGACCAAGATCATCGAATACGACATCTCGCCCGATGGCCTGGTGCCCAACCTGCTCGCCTTCAATGTCGGCGTCGAGATCGGCCAGCTTCTGGCGCTTGCCGCCATCCTGATCGTCATGGGCTTCTGGCGGCGGACCGATAGTTTCTGGCGGCACGCTTACGCCGCCAACACCGTCATGATGACCGCCGGGTTCGTGCTGATCGGATATCAGCTCACTGGCTTGTTTGTTTCCTGAACGTCAAGAGAAGGACTTCTCCATGTACAACACCGACATTCCGACCCGCGCCGAACTGCCGACCTCCAGGCAGCTGCTCCGCTCAACCGTCATCGCCATCATCGCAGCTGCCGCCATCCTCGTAACCATCGTGCTGCCTGCCGAATACGCCATCGATCCAACGGGCATCGGGCGGGCGCTCAATCTCACAGAGATGGGAGAGATCAAAACCCAGCTCGCCGACGAGGCGGAACGAGACCGTGCCGCCAGCCAGCAGGGCGAAGCTCCCGCTCCCGCCGCTCCCGATCAGGAATCGAGCCTGCTGGGACGCGTCTTCGCCGAATTGGTGATCGGTTCCGCCGCTGCCCAGTCAGCGCCAGCGGGACGCGCCGACGAGATATCGGTTACGCTGAAGCCGGGCGAAGGCGCGGAGGTCAAGCTTGCGATGGCGATCGGAGCCAAGGCGGTCTATTCATGGACGGCCAACGGAGCGGCAGTAAACTTCGACATGCACGGTGACGGCGGCGGGAAAACGATCAGTTACGAGAAGGGCCGCGCCGTGGCTGAGAGCTCAGGCGTGCTCGAAGCGGCTTTCGACGGCAATCACGGCTGGTTCTGGCGCAACCGGACCGATGCCGAGGTCACTGTGACGCTGAAGACGGACGGCGCTTATGCCGACATCAAACGCATGATGTGACGAAATGGTCGAACATGCCTTGTCCAATCGGGCAGGGCATGTTCGCTGCCGGGACGGCAGGACAAATACTCGCCGCCTTCCCACTTCAGCGGGCACGGCAAGGAGCGGAGTACCAACGGCCCGCGTCCCACCGCCGCAGGCATATCCGTGGTGCTGCGACGAGGCCATGTTATACATAGATTCCATCAACAGTACGTGGCGCATTCCGCCCAAAAGGAGATCATGTCTAGTCCCGATGGCAGTATTTACGATTTACTCGGAATATTCGCCGTACTTGCCCTCGTCGCCGCCAATGGGTTCTTTGTCGCGGCGGAATTTTCACTTGTCGCTGTCCGTCGCAGCCGCGTAACCGAACTAGTCAATTCGGGTCGGCTCAATGCCATCGCTTTGAAGCGCGCCGTCGACAACCTCGACGCCAATCTGGCGGCAACGCAGCTCGGCATCACCATATCCTCGCTGGCCCTTGGCTGGGTCGGCGAACCCGCGCTCGCCCATCTGATCGAGCCCTTGTTAAGCGCGTTGCCGGGATCGCTTGCCACGGCCAGTTCTCACGTGATCGCTGTCGCGATTTCCTTCGTCATCATAACGGCGCTGCATATCGTGCTCGGTGAGCTGGCGCCCAAGAGCCTGGCACTCCAGCGCAGCGAGGGGACCGCGCTCTGGGTGGTGCGTCCACTCGGGCTCTTCCTGTTTCTGCTGCGCCCGGCCATCATCGGTCTGAACGGTCTAGGCAACCTTGTGCTGCGCCTGTGCGGCCTGCGGCCGGGCACAGGCGAGGGATCCCTGCATTCGCCCGAAGAGCTGAAGCTGCTCGTCGCCGCAAGTCAGGAAGCCGGATTGCTCCACCAGACACAGCAGGAACTCGTCGAGCGCGTCTTCAACATAGGCGACCGACGTATCGCAGATATCATGACGCCGCGCCGCGACGTTGACTGGATCGATGCCGATGATAGTCCTGACGAGATTCTACGCACCATTCGGGACTGCCGCCATGAACAGCTGTTGGTCGGCCGAGGCGACATCGACGAACCGTTGGGCATGATCCTGAAGAAGGATCTCCTCGACCAGGTGCTCGACGGCAAGGCGCTCGATCCGATGGCGGTCATGCGCGAACCTGTGATCGTTCACGAGGGTACGCCGATCTTCCGCGTGCTCGATCAATTCAAGAGGGCCCCGGTGCGCCTGGCGATCGTCATCGACGAATATGGCAGCCTGGAGGGGATTGTCACCCAGACCGATCTGCTCGAAGCCATCGCCGGAGACCTGCCGGATCTGGACGGTGAAGACCCCGATGTCGTCGTGCGGGAGGACGGCTCCCTCCTGATCGACGGCATGATGCTGGCGCACGATGCCTTCGCGCGACTTGGCTTCAAGTCAGGATTGGCGGAGGGTGATTTTCACACATTCGCAGGCTTTGCCTTGTCCCAGCTTGGACACCTTCCTGAAGCTGGCGAGCACTTTGACTACGAGGGCTGGCGCGTCGAGATTCTGGACATGGACGGAAGGCGGATCGACAAGCTGCTCGCTCGCCGAGAACTGCCTACATCCACGCCTGCAGCCATTTGAGACAGGATACGCCAAGGATTCGGCACGAATGTAAAGGGTTCAGCGTTCGGGCGACCTACTTCTCCATGGCGCAGGACGGAGCACTACGCATCTGGTCGAGGAAAGCGTCGGTGCGCGGAGAGCGAATCTGCCGTTGCTGCATCAAGTCGACGATCTCGGCGTCAGGCGCTCGGAAGCCGATAGGAGGCAGACGAGTCGTCCTGTCGCGACATTGCCGGCGATGTGCCAGTCTGACTACAGGCGTCTAGCCAACTTCCAACCTCACGCGGGCTGCCAAGTAGCCACACCCTTATTAACCATTCGTTAACCATCCTCCCGCTAGCGTTTACCTCTCAGTAAGGATTCGCCAGCCGTGACCTTTGCCGCCCCCCTCGAGGCCAAATCCATTCGTTTTCGTGCCCGCTCTTTCGTCGCTTTCACGTTGACTCCGGAGGCGCCTTTGGACGTGTGGCTCGAGGGGCTGGATCACTGGATCGGCAACTCGCCGGGCTATTTTGCCGGGCGGCCGGTGGTGCTTGATCTCAACACCTTGAAGCCCGATGTCGCCGCGATCGAATCGCTGGTCGGCGTGCTTGGCCATCGTGGCATCCGCATCTACGCCATCGAGCTCGACGGCCACACCGCACTCGAGCCCAACCTGCCGCCGGTGCTGGTCGGCGCCAAGGAGGCGACGACGGATGGGTTGCTGCCCCGCGAGGCGCGGGCGGAGAGTTTCGACAAGGCCGAGGGCAGGGCGCCTAAACAACTCGCGGACGCAGTTAGCTCGGCCAAGGTCGGCGACGGCAAGGCTGGCGCAAGCAAGGCCGGCGATAGCGAGCCGCAGGTTGCGCAGGAGGTTTCGGGCACGCTGATGGTCAAGTCGCCGATCCGCTCCGGCCAGACGATCGTGCATCCGCATGGCGATGTCATCGTGCTGGGTTCGGTCGCTTCCGGGTCGGAGATCATCGCGGCGGGTTCGATCCATGTCTACGGCACGCTGCGCGGGCGCGCTTCGGCGGGTGCGCTGGGCAACAAAAGCGCGCGCATCTTCTGCCGCAAGAACGAGGCGGAACTGCTGGCGGTCGACGGCTGGTACGTCACCGCCGAGGAGATGGAAGGCGTTTCGCGCGGCAAGCCGGTGCAGGCATTTCTCGACGGGGACGCGCTGCGGGTTTCGACGCTGAGCTGACTTCGACCGGGCGGCGAGGGCCGCTCGACCAAAAACAAATGAACAACAACGGAGGCTATTCAATGGGCAAGGTAGTGGTGGTCACCTCGGGCAAGGGGGGCGTCGGCAAGACGACCTCGACGGCGGCCCTCGGGGCGGCCGTGGCCAAGACCGGCAAGAGGGTGGCCTTGGTCGACTTTGACGTCGGCCTGCGCAACCTCGACCTGATCATGGGCGCCGAGCGGCGGGTGGTGTTCGACCTCGTCAACGTCATCCAGGGCCAGGCGAAACTCTCGCAGGCGCTGATCCGCGACAAGCGGGTCGAGACGCTGTTCCTGCTGCCGGCCTCGCAGACGCGCGACAAGGATGCGCTGACCGAGGAGGGCGTCGGCGAAGTCATCGACAAGCTGCGCTCGGTGTTCGACTACGTGTTCTGCGACAGCCCGGCCGGCATCGAGCGCGGCGCGCAGCTCGCCATGCGCTTTGCCGACGAGGCGGTCATCGTCACCAACCCGGAAGTGTCGTCGGTGCGCGATTCCGACCGCATCATCGGCCTGCTCGACGCCCGCACCTTGCGGGCCGAGCAGGGCGAGCAGATCGCCAAGCATGTGCTGGTCACCCGCTACGATGCAGCGCGCGCCTCGCGTGGCGAAATGCTGTCCATTGATGACGTGCTGGAAATCCTGTCGGTGCCGCTGCTCGGCATCATTCCGGAAAGCCAGGACGTGCTGCGCGCCTCCAACCTCGGTTCGCCGGTGACGCTGTCGGAGCCGCTCAATTCTGCCGCCAAGGCGTATATCGACGCCGCCAGGCGGCTGGAGGGCGAGGAATTGCCCGTCATCGTGCCCTTCGAGCGCAAGGGCTTCCTCGATCGTCTTTTGGGAAGGAGGGCGGCATGAATCTGCTCGACATCTTCAAGCGGCGCTCCAGCGCCCCGGTGGCGCGCGAGCGGCTGCAAGTGCTGCTCGCCTATGAGCGCCGCAACCGCAGCCAGCCAGACCTCGTCTCCATCCTGCGCGAGGAGATCATGGCCGTCATCGCCAAGCATGTGCAGATCGACCAGGATTATCTGCAGGTCTCGATGGACCGCGGCGAGACCATGTCGACGCTGGAAATCGACATCCAGATCCCCAACAAGAGCGCCGTGCCGCTGGCCATGGCGGGGTGACTTTACCTCCCCCTTGTGGGGGTCCGAAGGACGGGCGAGACCGGTGGCTCGCCCCGGCAAGTCGATCCGCAAAGCGGATCGGGGTGGGGGTTGGCGCCAGCACCCCCACCCGGACCTGCGGTCCGACCTCCCCACAAGGGGGAGGTGGGGAGCCCAGTCCGCTCCCTCCGCGTGTGGAGCGGCTTCGCCTGCCATCGTTAGGACGTTGATAAGCATTTGGTAATAAAAAGCCGGAAATGAGATGCTGGCTCGATTTGACATGCGCAATGCTGTCGTTCTCGGCGGAGCCATGACATGCGTATCAAGAGCCAGATCATTCTCTCCATGGTGGCCGCCGCGGCCCTGATCGGGCTGGTCGGCGGCGTTGCGATCTTTACGCAGATAGCGGCGACCAAATCGTTGGGGTTGACCGAAGCGACCAACGTCGCGCGGGAATTGGCCGACACCATCGTTTTCAAATCATCCGATGGGACGCCTTCGCTGCTCGAGCGGCCCGAGGCGCTCAAGCAATTCATGGAGCACCAGCACCGCCGCCTGCACCGGGATTTCCTGGTCCTCGACAACAACAAGACCATCCTTGCCCATGCCGCCGACGAAGAGCACCAGGTCGGCGACAAATTCGGTCACGACCCCGGCAACGAAATAGGCCAGACCTTGGCGGACGGCATTCCGCGCAGATTTGTCGACCCGGAGGAAGTGAACGCCATACTGGCCGTTCCGATCGAAAATCCCGAGGATACGATCATCGGCGCCGTGCTGCTGGAATATGACCCCGTTCTGCAGGCCGCCGAACAAAGCACCAACAGCCTGCTCTGGCTGGTTGGCCTCAGCGCGACGGCCGCCGTGCTGGTCGCGGTCGGCTTCGCATGGCTGCTGCTCCGTCGTTTCAGCTCTGGCCTCGGGGACATGATGCGCGGCATGGAAGCGCTGGCGAAAGGCAACGCCATGACGCGCATCAGCCACGCCCGCAACGATGAATTCGGGCAGCTGGCCCATGGCTTCAACACGATGGCGGACCAGCTTGCATCGGCGCGTGCGCATGTCGAGGACATCGTCGAAACGGCTGCCGAAGGCATCGCGGTTCTGAACGGCGACGGCCGCGTCGCCAGCGCCAATCCAGCGGCGGCAACGATGATCGGGCGGCGCGCCGACAAGATCGTCGGGCAGCAATGGGATTCGGTGCTGACGGTTCGCGACCCCAGAGGCGGTGCGTTCGCCGCTGGCGCTTCTCCCATCGAAATGGCGTTAGCCACGGGCCGGCAACACCAGGGCGAAGTGCGCCTGACCAGATCCGACGGCTCGCATCTGCCGGTCATCGCCAGTTGCAGTCCGCTCAGCAGGTCCGAAGGCGGCCTGGTCCTCACGCTCAACGACATCAGCGAGCTGCGCCGCGCGGAAGGAGTGGTCAACGAGCGTGCCGATCAGCTGGCGCTCCTCAACCGCGAACTGCACGACAAGTCCGAAACCACGACCCGTCTGGTGAAGCTTGGCGAACTGCTGCAGGCCTGCGTCACCTTCCCGGAAGCGTTCTCGGTGGTCGGAACGGCCATGGCCGAGTTCCTCGGTGGCTTGAGCGGAACCGTCCACTTGACCAGCGCGTCGCGCAACCTGGTGGAAGAGATGGCGCATTGGGGCGACGTCCGCTCGAGCGCCACGCAATTCGCGCCGGAAGACTGCTGGGCGCTCAGGCGCGGCCAGGAACATGTCGCTGGCCCCGGCATGCTCACGCCGCGCTGCGCGCATATCACCGAGAACGGCAAGAAGGGCTATGTCTGCATGCCTCTGGCGGCCCAAGGCGAGACGCTGGGCATCCTTCATCTGTGCGAGCCGAATGCGGCCGAGAAGCCACAATGGCTGACTGAAAGACAGCAGATCCTGCGCGGTGTCGTCGACACGCTGGCGCTCGCCCTGGCCAATCTGCGCCTGCGCGAGACGCTGCGGCAGCAGTCGATCCGCGATCCGAACACCAGTCTGTTCAACCGGCGATATCTCGAGGAGACGAGCAGCCGCGAACTGCGCCGGATGGAGCGCTCGGGCCAGCCGCTGGTGATCATCATGCTCGATGTCGACCATTTCAAGCAGTTCAACGATACGTTCGGCCACGAAGCCGGCGATCTCGTCCTGAAGCAGGTCGCCGCCACCTTGATCGAGCACGCCAGGGATAGCGATGTCGTGTCGCGCTACGGCGGCGAGGAGTTTGCCCTGGTCATGCCGGGAAGCTCGGTCCAGGAAGGTGCCGAGCGGGCGGAAGCGCTGCGCCAGGCAATCAGGAAGCTTCATTTGACGCATCGCGGCCGAACGCTGGGCACCGTCACAGCCTCCTTCGGTGTCGCCGCCTACCCCGAGCATGGCGTGGGCTGGGCCGAATTGACCAACGCCGCGGATCACGCGCTCTACGAGGCCAAGGGTAGTGGGCGCGACCGCGTCGCCATCGCGCTGGGCAACGCGTCCGGCGAGCGACCTCCGATCCAGTTGGTACCAGCCCCGAAAAGCAGCTGAGACCGTTTGGGGTAGAGCACTCGGCCCGGCCCGCGATAGTCATCCTGCGCCTGCCAAGAGGGATCAGGCAAGTTCTCTCTGCCCTCGAGGTCTCGCGCGCGGGCTCTTCCTGAGCGGCCGCGGTCTTGCCGTCCTTCAGACCTCCACACTGTCAGAGGATCCGGCTCTTTTCGGCTGCGGCATTGGTTGTTCGGGCTATTTCAACCCCCAAATGTCCCAAATTTACCTTTGTGCCGACGGGGCTTCCCCTGCGCAAGCAGCGGATGTAAGGATATATTAGCAATTTGTTAAGTTCTAAGCGAGGTATGCGTAAGGGGAGTTTGGTGATGAACTTCAGAGGCCTGATCAAGCGTGCTGAAGACGTGGATAAAGCGATCCAGGACCTGCAGATCGATTTGGCGGACGCGCTGGATGCAAGTCTCGACGCCGACGATCTGGTGCCGTCGGAGAGCGACGATGTGCCGGATGCCCAGGCGGCACCCGATGACGGGCCACCCCAGGCCGACGCGGCAAATGACGACAACGCCAGCAAGGCCGACGCCGCGGGCGATGCGGACAGTTCCGAAACCGCGCCACGACTGACGGCCCATACACAGACCCGGCTGGCTGCATTGAGCGCCTTCGAGGGTCTCTTCCATGACGCCAGGGACTATCTGGAGGAGATCAACGACAAGCTGTCGGAGATCGGCACCTCACACCATCTGACGCGTGAATTCCTCAACATCCTGCACAGCGACATCCTGCGCGCCAACGAGCTGGAGGTTGCCAATGCCGCTCTGGCCGCCGAACAGAGGGCGCTGTCGGAGAAGCTGCACGATGCGACGAGAAAATTGCGCGAGCGTGACGGCGCTTTCGAAGCGCTGCAGCAGCGCGAGACAAGCCTGGTTCAGGACCGGGAGACGCTTCGTGCGGCACTTGCCGCGGTAAGGCTGGAACTGGTGGAGACAGCCAATGCGAGCGCCAAACGTGAAGCGGAGTTCGGCGACATCGCCAAGCGGCTGACCGCCAGGACGGTCGAGGCCAACAGGCGCTTGCGCGAAAGCAAGATGCTGCGCGAAAAGCACGTCAACCTCTCGATCGAACTCGACAAGGCGCTGAAGCGGGAATCGCAGGCGCGCCACAGGCTCGACGAGCTCTCGACGATCCATGCCAGCGAAGCAGCGCGGCTGGCGGAGCTGCTGGCCGCGCTCGGCAAGAGCGAGAAAGAGGAGATGCGGCTCCAGAAGTCGCTCGAGGCCGCACAGGCGAAGCTGTCGGAAACGAACGAAGCAGCACGCATGATGGAAGGCGACAAGGAAGCCGAGCTGGCTCGCAGCCAGGCGGAAATGCGCGGGTTGAGCTCGGAGATACAGAACCTGCAATCGCGGCTGGAGCAAACCTCGACCGAAAACAGCGAAGCCGCAGGCGAGATCGCCAGGCTCAAGAGCGAACTGAACGATGCCTTGGCCGAAAAGAAGATCGCCGATGAAAGATTGTCCGCGCTGACCCAGGAGAGCGAAAGCGACAAGATGAGTCTTTCCAAGGTGAACGCCAACCTTTCTCAGCTGACGCTGCAACAGGCGTCCGAACAGATACAGTTCGACGTGCAGAGGCAGGAATGCGAGGACCTCAAAGCTGAAATCGCATCGCTCAATGCCCGCATCAAGGAACTGCTGCCCTACGAGCGGCTCCACAAGGCCACCAATGGCAGGCCGCGCGAGGACGGCGTGGTCGAGATAGCCGGGGCGATGGCGAAGAAAGCACGGACGACGGGCAGGCGGCGCATGCGCAGGAATGTTGGCGCCGTTAGCTGAAGTGTGGCGCTGAAGGGCTTCAGGTGACCCGCTTCAGGTCTTTTGTGCATGGGAGGCCGGCACCTCACCCGGAGAGTAAGCCCAATGGGGCACCGGCCAGGCGGATCGACAGGTCCGCCGCACAGGCAAGGTAGCGCGCCTCGGTCCCGCACGGCATTGGTGCGATCACGGAAGGTGCCAGCGGCACTTCCCCAAGCTTCTGATTCGAACCTTTGCGACGACCCGCCGGCCGGAGGCTGCAAACACGCCCGGGAAACGATCGCGGCCGGCCCGGTGCCTCCTCAGTCGAGCGGCTCGTGCTGATAAAGCTCGTCCATGCTGAGCGAGGCCAGGGCGCCGAAAGGGGCCTGCTTTTTCACGCGGCCGCCGCTCAGGATGACCACGTCGTCGCAGAACGAGATGGTGCTGTGGTGGTGGCTGATGACGATGGTCGTGCGGCGGCCGGCTCTCGACTTCAGGGTCTCGACGATGGCCGCTTCCGACAGCCCGTCCACCGCATTGGTGGCTTCGTCCAGGATGAGGAGATCGGGATCGCGGACCAGGGCTCTCGCCAAGGCGATCCGCTGCCTCTGTCCCGCCGACAGATTGAGGCCCCTGTAGCCGACCAGCGTCTCGTAGCCCTGAGGCAGCCTTTCGATGAACTCGTGCGCTTCGGCCAGTCTTGCGGCGGCCTCGGCGTCGCCGGCTGTCGCCGTATCCTGCCCGTAGGTTATGTTTTCAAAAATGCTGCCATCGACCAGTTCCAGTTCCTGACTGGCGAGGGCGATGTGCCGTCGCCACTGGCTGGCGTCGATCCCGTCGAGCGGCGATCCATCGACGAGGATGCTGCCGGTGTCCGGTTCGACGAAGCGGCACAGGAGATTGACGATCGTCGTTTTGCCGGCGCCCGAGCGGCCGATCAGCGCCGTCGAGCGGCCGCCGCGGATCTCGAATGTCGCCGCATGCAGCACGACCTCGCGCCGGTCCGTACCGGAATAGGTGAATGTCACATCGTCGAACTTGATGCCCTGGCGCAGGCCGTGGAACGGCTCGTCGCCTTGCGGCGGTTGCGGCTTGCCGGCGGGATCCAGCAGCCATGTCACCTCTTCGAGCGATCCGCTCAGGCCCTGCAGCTGGCTCCACGACCCCTGCAGGGCCCGCATATGCGGCTGCAGCCTGTAGAGCAGGATGACGAAGGCGATGATCAGCGGGAAACTCACCTGCGCCAGCCAGGCGCCGATCACCACCGCCAGGAACAGCATGGCGTGGAGAACCTCCGTCAGCGGCGGCAGCGCTCCCTGGCGCACGAGCAGCGCGAAGGAGGCGCGGCGAACCGCATCCGACGCCGTGTCGAATATCGCCTTTTCCCGGTTCTCCTGTCCGAAGATGCGGATCAGCCGTCCGGCATGCACAAGGTGAAGCATCTGCGAGGCGAGGTGGCCGTTGCGCGAAGCGACGCTGCGGCTGGGCTCCTTCAGATTGGCAGAGAGGATAGCGTGCGCGATCTGGACGAGCGCCAGTCCGAGCGTGACCAGAAGCGTCATGCGCCACGAAAGCAGCAACAGGAAAGCCAACAGGATGATGGCGGCCGATGCGCTGACGATGGCCGACAGCATGATCTGGATCGCATCGGAGGCCCGCCAGGACTCGTTGGAGATGATGTTGAGCAGGCGTCCGGGGCTTTGCCGCAGGAAGAATGGGTAGCCGACCCGCAACAGCTGCTCCGACAGGGCGCCACGGATGGAATGGCTTGCCTTGCCGGAGATGAAGGTCGTCAGCAGCGTGTTGGCGAAGGCGAAGACGTTCTTCAGGATGATCGAGCCGAGGATGGCGACCGAAATGACGATCAGCCGGTCGCGCTCGCTCAAGCCCGATCCGACATGCTGGAGGACAGCGGAGAAGCCGCCCATTCCGGCCGCATCCCCGTGTCCCATGATGATGCCCAGCAACGGGATGATCAGGCCGATGCCGAACCCTTCGAGGACGGCGCTGAGCAGGCCGAGTACCACCACCGCCGGAAGCAGGCGCAGTTGCCGCTTTCCGAACGCCCGGAACAGCATCGGCAGGTTTGGCGGCAGCATCGGCATTATTGCGTTTCACCTCGCCTGGGCATTGGCTTGTTGATCTTGCCGCGCCGGCTCGGCCCGCGGCCGTCTGGCCAGCAGGAGAACCGCGAACCTGGCCGCGCCGAGCAAATTCATGGCGACGATCGGCCAGTGCGGCAGGTTGAGTTCACGATCGAAGGCGGGGCCTCCCGCCAATTCCCGGATAGCCCCTCTTGCGGCCCAGTAGAAATGGCGAAGCAGCCAGGGCGCGTGGCGAACATGCTTGAGGCAGAGCCCGCCATTGCCCAGGCTGTAGTCGCGGTGCAGCTTTTCGATGGCTTTGCGATCCCGCCGGCCATGATGATGGAATATCGTCATATCAGGCACATACTCGACTGCGATGCCGAGCAGCATCGCGCGCACGAGATAATCGGTATCCTCGGCCGACCGCAATGGTCCGCCGGCGCCGAAGCGTTCGTCGAAATAGCCGATGCGGGCCGCGACGTCGCGGTGCATCGTCATGTTGCAGCCCAGCACGAAACCGCCTGGATGGACATCTGGCGTCAGCCGCTCGCGCGCCCACGACCGCTTGATGGTGAACGGCAAATCCCTGGCATCGCCAAGCTCGACACGTCCGCCCCGGATGAGCCATTGTTCCCCGGACGCATAGTGTCGCTCCAGATCGCGCAGGTAATCGCGATGGACCGCGCAGTCATCGTCGACGAAGACCAGCACACGGCCGCGCGCGCGCCGCAGCCCGGCGTTGCGCGCGGCCGCCAGTCCGGGGCGCGGCTCGCAGACCGGCGTGAACGGAATGTCCGACGCAGCGGCGATGCTGGCCAGGCGTTCGGCCGTGCGGTCGCTCGAACCGTTGTCGACGACCACGAGTTCGGCGGCGAAGCCGGCATGTGCGCGGCACGCGGCTTGCACCGACTTGATACAGGCATCGAGCACGGCGACGCGATTGCGCGTGCAGATGATGAAGCTGACTTCCGGCGCCGCTCGTTCCGGGCGGGGACCGGCCGGGGCAGGGCCAAGCGCCGTCGAACGATCGCGCTGCAGAGGTTGGTTGGCTTTGACGATCATGCCCCTAACTCAACCGATGAGACGCCAGAACCGCCGCGGCGGGCGCGGATTTGAAGAAGTATGCCATGGCATCGGCTTGTCTGGCGGCCGACAGCGAGGCAAGGCTGAGCCAGGGCGCCCAGGCGCCGGGCCGCAGCGCATATTGCTCGCGGCGCCGGATGGCATTCCATTTCGCGGTCCGCGTCAGCAATTCATGCGTCAGCGCGGGCTGCTTTTCGTCGGCCACCAGCTGGTAAAGGAAATAGAACAGGTTCAGCGCGCCAGCCTCGAAGCTCGGCCGCGTCGCCGCCGGCAGCGAGCGGATTTCCTCCTCCAGCGCGACGATGAAGCTGGCCGCACGGGCGACCGTGTCGTGGCTGACCGCATCGCCGATGTCGCGCAGGTCCCGCGTGGCCTGCGCCAGGCCCTCGCGCTCGAGGTTCTCGGCCACGATGCGCAAATGCGTCCTGCGCATCTCCTTGACGTGCCGGCTGGTCACGCTTGCCTCATGGACGCGGTAGACGACCAGGTTTTCGGGCATCATGGCTGCCGGGTAGCGGCTGGCCAGCCGCCTGAAAAGATCGAAGTCCTCGGCGTGCCTGTAGGTCTGGTCGTAGTGGAGAACGCCGTCGTCGATGACCTTCCTGTTGTAGACGACCGTCGGGTGCATGAAGATCGTGAAGAACATCGCCAATACAGGGATGCGGCCGAACTGGAACACCGGATCCGGCCTGCCGATGGCGATGCGGCCGCGGATCAACATGTCGACGCCGGCGCCGCAGAAGCCCAGTTCGGGCCGCCGCTCGAACAGCGCCACCTGGCGCGACAAACGCCAGGGATAGGCGACGTCGTCGGCGTCCATCCGCGCGACCAGTTCGCCCCGGGCGAGCGCCAGCCCTTCGTTGAGCGTCGCGACAAGGCCGCGGTTTTCACGCGAGACGATCGAAATGCGGCTGTCGGCCTTTTGGCAGCGCTCGAGTATCTCGAGCGAATTGTCGGTCGAACCGTCATCGATCGCGATGATCTCCAGGCGGCCGTAATCCTGCCGCAGGATGCTTCCCAGCGCGGCGGCGAGATAGGGGCCGGCATTGTAGACCGGCAACAGGACGGAGACGAGCGGCGCGGCGGTCATCGTCTTGTATCCGTGCGCTGGAGTTCGAGCGCCGGTGTGCGGTCATCCGGCGGTCCGACGGCCGCCGTCGCGAGCCAGCCGCCATGGCTGCCCTGTGCGGGGCGGGTGCGCGCGACATAGGGAAAGTGGCGCTTGAGGCTGTTGAGCGGCCTCTCGAAAACCACCCAGGAAATCCAGGCCGCGACAATCGTGGCGGCGCCCGCGACCAGGAATCGCCCTGGCCCTTGCTCAGAGACGTTGAGCGGAATCCAGGGCTGCGCCTTGACGGCGAGCGACAGCAATATCGGATGATAGAGATAGACGCCGTAGCTGATGCGGCCGAGGCCAAGCAGCGGCGGCAGTTCGGCAAGCCTGCCCAGGATGCCGCCAAGGCCGCGCGAACAGGCGGCTACGATGACCATCAGTGGCACCAGGGGCAGGACTTCTCGCAGCACCCAGCGGGCCCATTCCAATGTCGGATCGGCGGGCTCTGGGACTAACCACTCAATCGCCAGGAATGCGGCGGCGAAGGCAGGCCAGCCCAGCCGCATCCAGTGCGGCATGCCGGCGCCCCTAAAATGCCAGCAGGCAAGCAGCGCGCCCGAAGCCAGCGCGTCCAAGGATGCCGGCGGCAGCAGGTCGCGCGCCAGCGCCGGCGTGGCAGTGATCGGCCAATAGAAGCGATAGGCCAGCGACAGTGCGATGACGGCGATGCAGATGGCCTCGAAGCGGCGGCGTGGGGCCAGCAGGACGACCAGCGGCCAGGCAAGATAGAACTGCTCCTCGATGCTCAGGCTCCAGAAATGGCCCAGCACCCAAGGGTTCCAGTTATTGTGCTGCGCATACCAGAAGTTCGACAGATAAAGCGCATGCCAGACCAGCGATCCTCTGGATTGATCCAGGTCAACCAGCCAGACGAAACCCAGGACGGCAAAATAGGGCGGGAATATCCGCAACATCCGCCTGATGTAGAAGGATCGCAGCGCGGGGCCGGTTTCGAATTCGGTGGCCGAACGCGCCTCCAGGAGCAGGCGCGTGATCAGGAAGCCGCTCAGCACGAAAAACAGCCGCACGCCGATATGGCCCCAGAACGAAGGTCCCTCCGCGAAGAAATGGGAATACAACACCATCGTTACGGCGATGGCTCTCAACGCATCAAGTTGGATGTCACGGGCGCTTCCCATCAGCGGCTTCCGCGGCATTGATGTCCGCGACGTATCCGCCAGCCGGTCGTTTCGGGCACCAGGCGGACGAGATCCGCCAGGGCACCGGCACCGTCAAACCTTCGCTTTGCGGGTCCGATCGCGGCGAGTCCGATCGGGCCGGGCTCGAAATCGACGGACGAACAGCACAAGTTGGTCAACGTGCCGGAATCCTCCACAGCGTATGTCCAGTCGCAAACGAACCCCAAAGGAATGGTTCGGCCACCCTATTGTGCGGCGCAACACAAAAAATCTACCGGGATGAAATACTTATGTGAGCAAGCGCTAAAGATTCCTGCTTCGGCTGATTGGGAAGGTCGTCGTAGGCTGACGCAATAAGATAGGCCTAATCATTTGTTAAACCAGGCGAAATTTCGGAGTCTGTATTTTTTTGCCGAGTGGATTGGCTCTGGTTGCGCCGAGAAATGGGCTGGAACCATTGGCTTTGCGCGGTGCAGCATCGTCGCCGTCTTTTTGCCGCAAGGCTCACTGCTCCCGAGGCAGGCATTCCGCCCAACGGGAACTCGCACGTAACGCCCCTCACACGGCCTCGAACACCACCGTCTGTTCCAGCCCGCCGCCCCGGCGGTTTTGCAGCGTCACGATGCCGCCGTAGCGCTCGATGATTTCCTTGGCGATGGCGAGGCCAAGACCGGCTCCGGGGACGGATTGCAGGCGGCCGGGGTCGACGCGGAAGAAGGGCTCGAACGCCTTGTTCAGGAGTTCCGTGGGTATGCCCGGGCCATGGTCAGATATGGTCAGCACGGCGCGATTGTCGGCTGTGGCCAGGTCGATGCGGCACGCCTTGCCATGGGTGGCGGCGTTGACGATCAGGTTGCGCAAGGCGCGGCGCAGGCCAAGCGCGCCGGCCCGCACGCAAACCTTGTCCAGGTGCCCGATCGAGACGGCATGGCCGAGCGATACCATCTCGGCTTCGATATCGCGCACCGTCTTTGCCAGGTCGACCGGTTCGACGGCGTCCTGGTTCACTTCTTCGCGCACCAGGCGGATGGCGCTATCGGCGATGCGGTCGAGTTCGTCGAGGTCGTGAAGCCATTTGTCGCGTTCGTCGTCGAGGAATTCGGCGCGCAGCCGCATGCGCGTCATCGGCGTTCGCAGATCATGGCCGGCGGCGGCGACCAGCCGCATTCGGCTTTCCATGGCGGTCCGCAGCCGCGACGAGAGCTGGTTCAGCGCATGCGCGGTGGCCTTGACCTCGGCCGAGCCCACTTCCGGCACCGCCGCCAGCACGCCGTCCGATCCGATCTTGGAGACGGCGGCCTCCAGCATCTCGAGCGGGCGGATCAGCACCGAGGTGAAATAGACCGACACCGCCGTGGCGCCGGCGACGATCAGCGAGATCCAGCCGGCCAAGACCAGCCATTCGCGCCTTGGCGGCTTGAGATGCGGCACCTCCATGATCGCCCAGCGGCGGTCAGGCAGGTGCATCGATGCGATCTGGCCGGGTTCGTCCGTCTTCTCGTTGACGACCGCCGGAAAGTCGAGGCCACGGCGGTGCAGGATGTCGTTGAGCATCGCCGTTTCCGCACGAGCCACCTTGCCGCCCGCCGGATGGTCGGCGAATTGCACCCGCAGGACGTCGGGGATCGGCCCCGGCAAAAGCCGCACCACCAGTTCCATCTGTTGGGCAATCCAGGGCACGGTCAGTTCCGGCGGCGGTCCGCCGCCGCGCACGCTGATGACGGCGGCCGTCGCCAGGCCGACGACGCCGACGATCGAGGCGACCAGCAGCAGGATGAGACGGCGGCGCAGCGAATTCACGCGTGGCTCTCCACGGTCTCGACGCGCGCGGTGAGTTGGTAGCCGCCATTACGCACGGTCTTGAACAGCGGCCCGTCGCCGGTGTCGGAAAATTTCCGGCGCAGCCGGCTCACCAGCACATCGACCGAACGCTCGAGCGGGTCGCGCTCGCGGCCTTGCGTCAGGTCGAGAAGCTGGTCGCGCGATAAAAGCCGGCCGGGGCGGTCGAGAAACACCTGCAAGAGGTCGAACTCGGCGCCCGTAAGGTCGACGGCCACGCCTTGTGCATCCGTCACCTTGCGGGTGTCCGGCTCCAGCCTGTAGCCGGCGAAGCGGTAGGTACGCGCGCGCGCGGAGGCGGGCGCCTCCTCGGGAGCCGAGCGCCTGAGCACGGCACGGATGCGGGCAATGAGCTCACGCGGGTTGAACGGCTTGCCGAGATAGTCGTCGGCGCCGAGTTCCAGGCCGATGATGCGGTCGACATCTTCTTTCAGCGCCGTCAGCAGGATGACCGGGATATGCGGCTTGCGGTCACGCAAGGCCCGGCAGATATCGAGCCCCGAGCCGTCCGGCAGCATGACGTCGAGCACGATCAGGTCGAACTGGCCCGCGCCCAGCCTCTGCTCGCATTCGCGCCGGTCCGCCGCAGCTGTGACACGAAAGCCCTGGCTGTCGAGATAGCGCTGGAGAAGCGTCCTGATCTCGCGGTCGTCGTCGACGACGAGGATATGGGGTTGTGACTGCATGACCGTACCCTTGCCTGTGGCCGCGATTATAGGGAGAGCCGCGTCCAAGCGGCACGGAAAAATTGCAACTGAATGTTTCCGGCAGGCCGTGGGAAACATTCAGTTACAAATTGCCCTCTTGCGGAAACCTTCGGCAATACGCCGACGCGAAGCGGACAAACACGCTTCCTATCCTCTCATTTGTCCGAAGCATGAGAGAAAGGAACACCGTCATGCGAAGCAGACTTCTTGCGCTCGGCCTGTTTTCCGTCGCCGCAATTCACCCCGTGCTGGCGGCACAGCGCGATCCGGGTGCCGCCCCCGGCGAGCCGCCACCGGTCATGGCCCAGCAGAGTGCGGCAATGCAGGATGGACCCGACCATGGCCCGATGGCCGGACCCGGCCCGCACGGGCCGATGCGGCATGGTCCGCAGGGGTTTGGCCCGCGAGGTTTTGGCCCGGAAGGCTTTGGCCCCCGCCGCATGGGTCCGCCGCCGGAATTCATGCTGGCCGCCCGGCTGGCCGCGCTCGAGACCCGCGTCGGCATCCGCTCCGAACAGCTCGACGCCTGGCGCGACTACACCAGCGCGCTGCAGGCCGTGCTGGCGCCGCCACGGCCCGATCATGGGCGGCCCGGTGGTCCTGATAGCTCCGGCGGTCCTGAAGCGAAGGGCTCCGACTCAGCCAGCCCTGACGGCAAGCGCGATCCCTTCGCCTTCCAGGAAAAACTGGCCGACGACGTCACGGCCCGCGCGGTTTCGGCCGGCAAGCTGAAAGACGCGATCGCGGCACTGCGCGCCAAGCTGACGCCCGAACAGCTCGAAATCCTCGCTTCGGCGGAACGTCCCCACGGACCACCCCCCGGTCCCTGGGGCGGTCCGCCGGATGATGCAGCCGGCCCCCGAGGTCTGCCCAACGATGGCAGTCCGCCGCCCCAGCCCGGGAACGGCTGAGAACTCTGACCGGCTGCGCCGGCCGGCCCGGTACCCAACCCGTTCTCGGGCCGGCCGGTCTCTTTCAGGGATGGCGGGCGTATCTTCGCCATCCCTGTTTTTCAAATCATGCCCAGTTCAAATCAAACGGAAGCACGACAATGTGGGAAGCCATGATACTGCTGCGGCTGCTCGCGTCCGCCAGCCCGAGATTGTCACTCGACCATGCCGGACGCGGTCTTCCGCTGTCCGGACGCGGTCTTCCGCTGTCCGGACGCGGCCTGCCACTGGCTCTGCCGGCCGACACGCTGAAGGGCGCGATCCGCCTGCGCTTCGCCGCCTGGCGACTGTCGCTTCCGCTCTCGCAGTCGCTCGACAACCATGGACATCATGACCGCAAGATCGCGTGAACTCCGGCAAGGCGCTTGGCATGTCCTCGCTGATCGGCATAATGATGTTGGTGGGCATCGCGGCCAGCTACTCGACCTTCGAGCAGCTCCGGCCGACGAGAAGGAGCGCGACATGAGCCGCTTCGAAGCATTGCTCGTCGCCGCCCGCCGACGGGTGCGGCCTATCATCATATGGATCGGCATGCCCTCGACCAAGCGGTCCATTGCCAGCGCGTACGCAACTCCAGGGAAAGATCCAGGCCATGATTTCCAAGTCTAGCCAGCCTCGTTTTTCGGCGCGCCGTCTGGCGCCCTGGGCCGCGATGTTCGCCGCCACTCTTCTGCTGGCGGCCTGCTCGCAGGAGGGCAGCGCCCCCGCCGGCATGGGCGCGCCCGGCAAACCGGAAGTCGGTGTCGTCACCTTGCATCCGCAATCGGTGGCGATCACCGCCGAGCTGTCGGGACGCACGGCGGCCTCGCTGGTTGCCGAGGTGCGCCCGCAAGTGAACGGCATCATCCAGCAGCGCCTGTTCAAGGAGGGCAGCGAGGTGGCGGCTGGACAGCCGCTCTACCTCATCGATCCGGCGAGCTACAAAGCGTCGTATGACAGCGCGGTCGCCGCACAGCAGAAGGCGCAAGCGGCGGTGCCCACCGCACAGGCCAAGTTCGACCGTTATGCCGGTCTGTTGAAGCAGAACGTTGTTTCCAAACAGGATTATGACGATGCCGCCGCCACGCTGGCGCAGGCGCAAGCCGATGTCGCCTCGGCCAAGGCCAGTGCCGAGACGGCGCGCATCAGCCTCGACCGGACCTCGATCACCGCGCCGATCGCCGGCCGCATCGACAAGTCCACGCTGACGCCGGGTGCGCTGGTGACCGCCAACCAGGACACTGTGCTGACCACCATCCGTGCCCTCGATCCGATCAATGTCGACGTCACACAGTCGAGCACCAACCTGCTCAACCTGCGCCAGGCGATCTCGGAAGGGCGGCTGAAGTTCAGCGGCCCCAATGTCAGCGTCAAGCTGAAGCTCGAGAACGGCACCATCTACACACAGACCGGCAAGCTGGAATTCGCCGGCGCCAATGTCGACCAGACCACCGGCACCTTCGCGCTCAGGGCCGAATTCCCCAATCCAGACCGCCTGCTTTTGCCCGGCATGTATGTGCGGGCGCTGGTCGAGGAGGGCGTCGCGCAGAATAGTTTCCTGGTGCCGCAGCGCGCCGTCAGCCGCAACACCAAGGGCGAGGCCACCGCCATGGTCATCAATGCGCAGGGCAAGGTCGAGACGCGCGTGCTCGCAGTGCGCAACAGCGTCGGTAACAACTGGCTGGTGGATTCGGGTGTCGGCGACGGCGACCGCGTCATCGTCGAGGGCATGCAGCTGGTGCGCCCCGGCGGCGACGCGACGGGCGTCGAAGTGACGATCGACGAGACGACAGGCGAGGTCAAGGACCGCGGTCAGGGCACTTCCGCCGCGCCGGCCGCGTCCAATGCGGCGAAACCGGCGCCTGCCGCCGCGGCCGGGAACTGAGCGATGTCCGTATTCTTCATCAACCGGCCGATCTTCGCCTGGGTGATCGCCATCGTGATCATGCTGGGCGGGCTTCTGGCGCTCACCTCGCTGCCGATCTCGCAATATCCGCAGATCGCGCCGACCACGGTCAATATCAGCGCCACCTATCCGGGCGCCGACGCGCAGACCGTCGAGAACTCGGTGACCAAGGTCATCGAGCAGGGCATGACCGGCATCGACAATCTCGACTACATGACGGCGACGTCGACCTCGACCGGTTCGGCCTCGATCACGCTGACCTTCACCACATCAGCCGATCCCGATACCGCCCAGGTGCAGACGCAGAACAAGCTTCAGCTGGTGCAGTCGCAGCTGCCGCAGGTGGTGCAGAGCAACGGCATCACCGTCTCCAAATCCTCGACCGGCTTCCTGATGGTCATCGGCTTCGTGTCGACCGACGGCAAGATGAACTCGACCGATCTCGCCGACTATGTCGATGCCACCGTCAACGACACGCTGAAGCGCGTCGAGGGTGTCGGCTCGACGCAGCTGTTCGGCTCCGGCTATGCCATGCGCATCTGGCTCGACCCCGATAAGCTCGCCAAATACGCCTTGATGCCGAGCGACGTGGCCTCGGCGATCGAGGCGCAGAACACGCAGGTTTCGGCCGGCCAGCTCGGCGGCCTGCCGGCGCGCAAGGGCCAGCAGCTCAATGCCACCGTGACGGCCAAGAGCCGGCTGCAGACCGCCGAACAGTTCCGCAACATCATCCTGAAGAGCCAGACGGACGGCTCGCTGGTACGCCTCAACGACGTCGCCACCGTCGAACTCGGCGCCGAAAGCTATACGACGCAGGCCAATTACAACGGCAAGCCGGCGGCGGGCGTCGCCGTCAATTTGGCGACCGGCGCCAATGCCATCAACACGGCCGAGGCGGTGCGCTCGACGATCGCCCGGCTGAGCTCGACCTTCCCGCAAGGCGTCGAGGTCGTCTATCCCTACGACACTTCGCCTTTCGTGCGGCTGTCGATCGAGGAGGTGGTCAAGACGCTGGCCGAAGCGATCGTGCTGGTGTTCCTGGTGATGTTCATTTTCCTGCAGAATTTGCGCGCCACCATCATCCCGACGATTGCCGTGCCGGTGGTGCTGCTCGGCACGTTCGGCGTGCTGTCGCTGTTCGGCTATTCCGTCAACACGCTGACCATGTTCGCCATGGTGCTGGCGATCGGCCTGCTGGTCGACGACGCCATCGTCGTGGTCGAGAATGTCGAACGCGTGATGCAGGAAGAGGGCCTGCCGCCGAAAGAGGCGACGCGCAAGTCGATGCACGAAATCACCGGCGCGCTGATCGGCATCGCCACCGTGCTTTCGGCCGTGTTCGTGCCGATGGCTTTCTTCGGCGGTTCGACCGGCATCATCTACCGGCAATTCTCGGTGACCATCGTCTCGGCGATGGTGCTGTCCGTGCTGGTCGCACTGGTGCTGACTCCCGCACTTTGCGCCACGATCCTGCGGCCGCCCAAGGACCATGCGACGCAGACCGGTCCGTTCGGCTGGTTCAACCGGGTCTTCGATCGCGGCACGCTTGCCTATCGCGACGGCTCGCACGGCATCATCAACCGGTCCTGGCGTTTCCTCGTCGTGTTCCTGGCCATCGTCGTTGCCGTGGGCTGGATGTTTGCCCGGCTGCCGAGTTCGTTCCTGCCGGAAGAGGACCAGGGCATCCTGATCACCAGCGTGCAGCTGCCGGTCGGCGCGACGCAGGATCGCACGGAGCGCGTGCTGGCAGAGGTGACCAACCATTATCTCAACCAGGAGAAGGACGTCGTCGACGGGGTGTTCACCGCCTCCGGCTTCGGCTTCGGCGGCGCAGGGCAGAATGTCGGCATCGCTTTCGTGCGGCTGAAGGATTTCGACCTGCGCAAATCGCCGGCCTCGGCCGCACAGGCAATCGCCGGCCGGGCAATGGGCGCGTTTTCGAAGATCAGGGATGCGCAGGTCTTCGCGCTCGCGCCTCCGGCCATCCAGGGCTTCGGCAACACCAACGGCTTCGACTTCTACCTGCAGGACGTCAACGGCGCCGGCCATGACGCGCTGATCCAGACGCGCAACCAGCTTCTGGCCCTGGCCGGGCAGAGCAAGCTGCTCGCCAACACAAGGCCCAACGGGCAGGAAGACCAGCCGCAATTCTCGGTCGACATCGACCAGGAAAAAGCCAGCGCGCTGGGCGTCAGCTTGGCCGACATCAACAACACGCTTTCGACCGCCTGGGGCAGCGACTACGTCAACGACTTCATCGATCGCGGGCGGGTGAAACCAGTCTATCTGCAGTCGGACCCGAACTTCCGCATGCAGCCGGAAGATTTGGACAAATGGCAGGTCCGCAATGCCAGCGGCGCGATGGTGCCGTTCTCGGCCTTTGCCTCCAGCCATTGGACATTCGGTTCGCCCAGGCTGGAGCGCTACAATGGTTCGGCGGCGGTCGAGATCCAGGGAGCGGCGGCCACGGGCGTCAGCTCGGGTGCCGCCATGGACGAGATCGACAAGCTTGTCGCGCAACTGCCCGCCGGCTATTCCCACGAATGGACAGGGCTGTCGCACCAGGAGAAGCTTTCCGGCAACCAGGCGCTGTCGCTCTATGCGATCTCGGCACTTGTGGTGTTCCTGTGCCTGGCAGCACTTTATGAGAGCTGGTCGATCCCGTTCGCGGTCATGCTGTCGGTGCCGATCGGCATCTTCGGCGCGCTGCTGGCGGCAAGCCTGTTCGGCCAGTCCAACGACGTCTATTTCAAAGTCGGCCTGCTGACCACGATCGGTCTAGCCGCCAAGAACGCCATCCTCATCGTCGAGTTCGCCATCGAGCGGCAGACCGCCGGGATGGGGCTGGTCGAGGCGACGCTGGAGGCGGCGCGACAGCGGCTGCGGCCGATCCTGATGACGTCGCTGGCCTTTATCCTCGGCGTGCTGCCGCTGGCGATTGCCAGCGGCGCGGGCTCGGGCGCGCAGAACTCGGTCGGCATCGGCGTGATGGGCGGCATGATCGCGGCGACGGTCATCGGCGTGTTCCTGGTGCCGCTATTGTTCGTCACGGTGCGACGCATCTTCAAGGGCAGGGCGGCCAAACCAGATACGGGCGAGACGCCGGTGACGGCCAACCAGCAATAAGGAAAACTTCACATGACAGGCTTGGAACGTGGCTCGGTGGCCGCGAGGCGGCTCCTTGCGCCTATGCTTACCGCTGTCCTGCTCGCGGGATGCGTCGTCGGTCCGGATTATCAGACGCCGATATTGGCGATGCCTGCAAGCTGGAGCGGCCAGAAGCCGACAAAGCCTGCCCTGCCGGCGCAACTGTCGAAATGGTGGCAGCGGCTGCGCGATCCCGAGTTGAACACGCTTGTCGAGGAAGCGGTTGCCGGTAATCTCGATGTCGCCACCGCCAAGGCCAGGATCCGCGAGGCGCGCGCCAGCTATCGCCAGAGTGCCGGCACATTGCTGCCGTCGGCCGACGGCTCCGGCTCGGTCTCCCGCAACAAGTCGTCAGAAGCCACGTCAGGCTCTGATGCCACCTACAGCGAGTATCAGGCCGGCTTTGACGCCAGCTGGGAACTCGACCTGTTCGGCGCCAACCGCAGGGGCGTCGAGGCCGCGCGTTACGGGCTGGACGCCTCACAGGAGGAACTGCGCTCGACGCTTCTCACCCTGGTCGGCGATGTCGCTTCCTATTATGCCCAGGCGCGCGGCTACCAGGCCCGCATCGCGCTCGCCCGCCGTTCGGCCGCGTCGCAAAGGCAGACCGCCGAACTTACCCGCACCATGGCTCAGGCGGGCACGGCGACCGCCGCCGATGTCGCCAAGGCGATGGGGCAGGCAGCGAGCACCGAAGCCGCGGTGCCGACGCTGGAGGCAAGCTATGCCCAGGCCGTGCATCGTCTCGCGGTGCTGGCCGGCCGGCCGCCTGCCTCGCTCAACGAGCGGCTGAAGCGGGTCGCCCCAATCCCTGCACCACGCCTGCCGATGCCCACCGGAATTCCCGCCGACCTCCTGCTGTCGCGGCCCGATTTGCGCATGGCGGAGCGCCAATATGCGCAATACACCGCCAAGGTCGGCCAGGCAGAGGCCGCCCGCTATCCCACGGTCAGCCTGACGGGAGACATCAGCACGGCGGCGCTGAAGCTTGGCGATCTCGGCAAGAATTCGTCGATCGGCTGGTCGTTCGGGCCGACGCTCAGCGTGCCGGTGTTCAATGCCGGTCAATTGCAGGCCGCCGTCGACGTCGCCAAGGCGCAGCGCGATCAATATTTCATCGCATACCGGTCTTCGGTGCTGACGGCGCTCGAGGATGTCGAGAACGCGCTGGTGCTGTTGTCGCAGGAGCGCATCCGGATCGGCAAGCTCGCCTCGTCGGCGAAGTCCTATGGCGAGGCGGCAAGTCTCGAAGGCACGCTCTACAAGGCCGGCGAGACCAGCCTTCTCGATGTGCTCGACGCCCAGCGCTCTCTCTACTCGGCCGAGGACTCGCTGCTGCAAAGCCGCGTCCTGCTGGCGACCAACTACATCGCCCTCAACAAGGCGCTCGGCGGCGGCTGGGACGGTGCGGTCGACAGTACCAAGCCTGAGGTCGTCGACGTCAAAACCGGTCCACGGCTGGCGTCGAAGCCGGCGGCCTGAGCGGTTTCCAAGGCCTCGGTCAAGTATTTCGAGGCGGCTACGCGGATTTCGAGATTGTGCGACACACCGCTCGTGGCGGCGCGTGAAATGCCGCCTCGTGCTTTGGCGATGGCGGCGTGATCGTATCGCTGTTATTGATGGTCATTACACAGCACAGGCGCCGCAGATGACATCCGATACACAGAAGGCCGAAGCGGTCGGGCAGCTGCTCGAAACGCCGGACCTTGCCAGCGCGCTGGAAAGCGAACAGTTCAAGAAGTTCCTCGACCAGGTGCCGATCGCCATTGCCGTCTCGGACCTCGGTGCGAAGGAGCGTGTCGTCTATGCCAATCCGGAATTCGAGAAACTGTCCGGCCTCAAGGCGGCGACGCTCGCTCGGCAACACTGGGCGGCGCTTTCCGGCACCGGCCTGCACAAGCAGAAGGGCCGGCCGCTGTTCGAGGCCGTGGTCGAGGACACCGATTTCATCGGTACGTTCCGGCTGGAGCGGACAGAAGACCAACCGGCGATCGTCGACGTCTATTCCAATGTCATCGAGGACGACAATGGCAAGGCCTGCTTCCGGCTGGTGGCGCTGGTCGACGTCTCTGCCCATGGCGAAACCGAAGATGCGCGATCGATCGATGAGCGCATCCGCGAGAAGGACACGCTGCTGCGCGAACTGCAGCACCGGGTGAAGAACAATCTGCAGATGATCACCGCACTGATCCGGATGGAGACGCGAAACGCGGCCGAGCCGGACCAGAAGCGTTTCGAGAGGCTGGCAGGGCGCGTCGACGCGCTGGCGATCCTGTACCAGACGCTGTCGGGGGACGATGGCAAGGATGAGGTCGATCTCGGCGTCTATCTCAGCCAGATCGCGTCGGCGGTGATGAACTCGCATGCGGTCGAGGGCATCCGCCTCGACATGAAGGTCGACACCTATCCGGTGTCGATCAATGTCGCCATGCCGACCGGACTGGTGGTGAACGAACTTTTGACCAATGCGCTCAAACATGCCTTCCAGGGGCGAGACGGCGGCACGATCACGCTGCACAGCATCGTCGACGGTGATGGCTGCCGCATCGTGATCGCCGATGACGGCATCGGCCTGCCGGACGGCGAGACCTGGCCCAAGAGCGGCAAGCTCGGCGCGCTGATCGCCCGCTCGCTAACCGAGAATGCCAGGGCGGAGTTCGACGTGAAGTCGAGCGCTGCCGAGGGTACGCGGGTCACCATCGTCTTCAAGCGCTCGGCTGCCACCGCCTAAAGCGTTGTCGTTGCGCTCTCACACCTACAGGATCATCTCCAGCTATTCCTTGTCCGCCGCGGCAATGAACGCTTCGCGGCCCGGGAGGCTCATAGCGTGCCTGCAGTCCTTGCCCCAGCAGCCAGTTGCGGCTGCCTCACGACAGGTCGGCCGGTTCGCCCTATCTCCATGCCGCCGGTCGGGTTTGGACCAGGCGGTATGGAGGATGGGATCACGTGACATCGACCCCGATTGCCAGTCGCGAAGCGGCGCCCTTACCGGTCGCGGCACTGATGGGCGCCATGGTGTCGATCCAGATCGGCGCCACCTTCGCCAAGGGCCTGTTCCCGCAGATCGGCGCGCAAGGCACGACGACGCTCAGGCTGGTCATCGGTGCGCTGATGCTGATCGCGGTGCTGCGGCCCTGGCAGATGCGGCCCTCGCGTGCCACCATGCCGTGGCTGGTCGCCTATGGGGTGACGCTCGCCGCGCTCAACCTCCTGTTCTACGCAGCGTTGGCCAGGATCCCACTCGGCATCGCGGTGGCGCTGGAGTTTACCGGCCCGCTTCTGGTGGCGACCTTGAGCTCGCGGCGCGCCAGCGACTTTGCCTGGATCGCGCTGGCGGTGGCCGGCATCCTGCTGTTGTCGCCCTTCGTTCATTCCCTCGCGCCGCTTGATCCGATCGGGGTGATGCTGGCGCTGGCGGCCGGCGGGTTTTGGGCGCTCTACATCGTGCTGGCCCAGAAGGCCGGCGCGGAGCTTGGCACTCGCACCACCGCCTACGGCATGGCCATCGCCGCCGTGCTGGTGCTGCCCTTCGGTGTGGCACAGGCGGGAACCGCGCTGCTGGCGCCGTCGATCCTGGTCAGCGCGCTGCTGGTCGGCCTGTTTTCCAGCGCGTTGCCATTCTTCCTGGAGATGGTGGCGCTGACCCGCATGCCGGCGCGCATCTACGGCACGCTGACCTGCCTGGAGCCGGGGCTGGGCGCACTGGCCGGCTTCCTGTTCCTGCATGAAAGCCTGACCGTAACGCAACTGGCCGGGATCGCAGCCGTCGTTGTCGCCGCCTTCGGCACGGCGCTGACATCACGGCCGCCAGTGCCGTCGCCGGAGTAGGGTGGGGCGGAGTAGGGTGGAGGGATATGCGGGATCGTGCCGTAAAGCCGGTCCCGTCGCCGACCGCCGTTCGGGCGTTGCCTTTGTCCGGCCGGCGCGCTTCGTTGCTGTTCAGAACTTCACGGCGAGATCGACCTTGGCGCCCTGATCGACCGTGCCGCCGCCGAATTGGCCGGAATAGGACAGGCCTAGCGTCGCGTTGGCCGACATGTTGAAGTCGAGCCCAGCCTCGACGATGGCGCTGTCCCTGGCGATCGGCACGCCGGCGATGGTGAAGTGATCGCCGCCGGCGAAGGCGAAGCTGGAGGTCGGCGTGACGTCGCCGAACGCGTGGCGCCAGCCGAGCATGCCGCGCGCCGTGGCGTTCATGCCGCCGAGCGCGAAATCGGTCGAACCGCGCAGGCCCAGCGTGGTGAAGGTCGCATCATCGTTCGAGCCGGCGCTGGTCAGTGCCGCATCGCCACCGTCTTCGGTGAAGCCATCGGTATGGACGCGTGGGCGACAAGTTCTGATAGTTGCGGTCGTTGGGTGCGTCAGCGGGAAATGTCGTGTCGGTGGTGGAGGTCGTGTCGCATTGGACAGTGACGGCACCGACGAGACAATCCGCCCAGGCTTGGCCGGACGCCAGCAGACTCACGCCCGCGGCCGCAGCAATCCCGATGGCGGATCGCAGCGCAAGCTGGCTCGCCTGTGAACGCAGGTTGCTCTGTCGGGCTGAATTCGAGGGGGTCTGGCTTAGGTCCGAAGGCCTAAGACCGGCGGAATCTTGAACACGCCCCATGATTTGCCCCTCGCAGCCAATTCATGCGACCCCGGATCAGTCCGGGGCTGACTTGCCTGATAGAAATCTCTAATGTGATGCTTGGAGTTATGTCAACTGAGTACCTGAGAAAGATACCAAATACAAAACGTTCCATTCCAAACTCTTCTTCGAGGAATAACTAGCAACGCTATCGTGCAGACGTCACTGTGAGCTTCTCAAATTTCGATTTCGAATCGCTGAACGTCGTACGGGAGTGGTTCAGTTGCGAGGGCGGTGTTTTATTTCTGGAATCAACCGGCCAAATTTAAAAAACTTAAGTCAACCCTTGTCCAGGACGGCACTGAAGTTGTCACCTGGCGCACAAGTATTTCCGGCTCTGGACAGACCGTGATCTGGTCCAATACGGTGCGTGTCGAAATGAAGACTGCGATCGTGGAAAAGCCCGGTCGTTCCTTGCAAAAGAACGTCTTCTCATCGGCGGATTTGCCGTCGCATCTGGATCATCGCGCGCGCTTCGCGCTTGGCAGGACATTCGCCGGCGATGGTGAAGAGATCGCCGCCGGCAAAAGCGAACGTCGAGGTCGGCGTGACATCACCGAAGGCATGGCGTCAGCCGAGCATGCCGCGCGCCGTCGCCTTGATTCGCCGAGGCCCAAATCGGTGGAAGCACGCAGGCTGAGCGTGATGAAGGTGGCGTCGGTGGTTGAATTCGCGCTGGTCAGCGCCGCAGATCCGCCCGTTTCGCTGAAGCCGTCGATCGGCCATCGCATTCGGAGGCGCCATTGATCGCCGCGGGATCTCGGCTTTTGACGGAGAGGTAATCGGAATCGAGTCGTGTGTAGGTTTCCGGGTATCCGGATTCTATCTGGCGCTCGTCGGCGTGTAGCCGAAGCGGCGGCGAAAGCAGCGATTGAAGTACGACACATCGCTGAAGCCACTGGTCATGGCAATTTCGCTGACGCGCATCTCGCCATTCTGTCTCTGCGAAAGCATTTTGTGGGCCGTCTGCAGGCGCAGTTCGAGAACGCGCTCGGAGAAGCTGATACCCGACTTCTGCAAAAGATTGTGAACATAGCGCGCCGACAGGCCGAGTTCCTGTGCGACGCCTTGCGCCGAGATGCCGGGCTTGGCGAAATTGTCCGCGATCTTCACCAGGACCGCTTGCAACCTGGCTGCCCGCAGACCGCGCAAGCCGGCCAGTTCGGCAACCTCACCCTTGGCGCCTGTCACCAGGCCGATCAGATCGACGATCGTTTCCGTCGCGTGCGCAATCAGATCGGGCGAGATGAGAGGGCGGCCGGTTTCAAGAAGTTGGCAATAACGCTTGAGAAGATCGAGAGCTTCGTTCTCGGCGCCGATCTTCAACGCCAGCCTGTCGTCGATCTGCGGGAAGGCCCGTGCGAGGACGCTGCGCGGGACCACCACGTTTGTCCACACATTGCTGTCGGCGCCGGCCATTTTCAGCGCTTCCGATGCTGTGACCAGCACCGCTTCTCCCTGCCCGACATCATAGTCGCGGCCGGCCTGGACGCCGGTCAACAGTGTGTCGGATTTGTTGATCAGCAGGAGATAACCGCCGTTGCCGTCATCGGCGATATTGCTCGCGTTCCTCGTCGCATGCTTGATCGTTCCGGACATCTGGCCAAGAACCAGTGATCCGACAGCTGTGGCTTCGATCGCAGCTTCGAAAGGCAGGTTGTCCGACATGCCGTATTCGACCGACCATATCTGCGCGACATGGATGTCTTGCCAGAGGGAAAATCGATCGCGATCATTGAGATGCGACGGCAGTTGAGCCGATGAAAACACCGTCTTTCGTGACAATGGAACACCCCGATACCCACAGCTTCAGAGAATATCGAAACGAAATGTTTCCTGATCTGGAACATTGATCGTTTGGCGTTCAACTGATCGAATTAGATATATAATCCAGCATGATCACGCATGGCGTCACCCGAAAGTATGACGCGGCAAATCCTCCGAGGTGAGATTGCCTCTTTTACAACGAACGGCGGCCCGCCATCCGGGGAGGTGGGCACGTCAGGAAACTGGGGGCGTGGTGGAGAGACTGAGCAGCGAAGTCCTTTCGTCGATCATCGGCGATATCTACGATTGCGTTTTGAATCCGGAAGGCTGGGCCGGGGTAATGATCCGGATCACGGAGGCTGTAGACGCAGCCTATACCACCGTCGCGCTTGCCAGCACTGCCGGCAATCATGGCCGCTTCGCGGCCCAATCGCCCTGGGATCCCGTGCAAATGCGCGTGCTCCAGGAGGACTATGACTTTGACGCAATTCCCGGACTGAAGGCCGCGGTTGTCGGCGACATCGACACACCCGTTGCGACGCTGTCGCATATGAGCGAAGCCGAACTCCAGCAGACGCCATTTTTCCAGAATTGGGCCAAACCGCAGGGATTGCGCGAAGCCTGCATCACCAAATTCGTCCATACGCCGGACCGGATCGGGCTCATGGGCTGCACTACGCGGGCCGACAGGGGAATCATATCAGCTGAAGAACAGCGCTTCCTGGCATTGCTCTCGCCGCACCTGCGCCGTGCGTCGCTGATTGGAGATCTGCTCGATCAGGCTCGCGTTACCGCCGACCTTTACCGCCAGGCGCTCGATCATCTCGCCGTGCCTGTCGTGCTTACCGGCGCCAACGGAGCAATCCTCCATGCGAATGGGGCTGCCGAACGGATGTTTTCGCTGCAAGGGCCCATTTTTTCCAGGAACGGTCTGCTCCAGGTGCAGAATTCGGCGGTGGCCCGCGCCCTGCTGGATGCAATCGCCAGTGCCGCGAGCGCGGATGCCTCGCTTGGCTCCCGCGGTATAGGCCTGCCCATTTCGGCCCCAGGTCAGCCCCCCGCCGTCGCCTATATATTGCCGTTGACCGAAGGAACCGCACGCGCTGCTTTCCGGCCCGCATGTGCCGCCGTCTTCATTTCGACCACGACGTCTTCTTCTCCACTCCCGGAAGCCGTTCTCGCCACTCTGTTCGACCTTACGCCCGCGGAGGCGCGGGTCCTGCTGCGCATCGGCAGCGGATTGTCCGCGTCGAAGAGCGCGCTGGCGCTCGGTGTCGGCGAAAACACTTTGAAGACCCACCTCAACCGCATCTTCGCCAAAACCGGTACGAGACGCCAAGCCGATCTCGTCAAACTCGTTTCGGACATAGGCACGCCGCTGGCAGCTCAGTGAAGGGCGCCGATCGCCGGGGACCCAACATCCTCGTCGACGCGCACCTCGATGAACGCGCGCCAGCCGTAGCGGGAATGGTTGCCGTCAGGCTCCGCGCTGGGCAGTGCCAGCTGGTGTCATTCGACTGAGGCTGAATGGCCACACCGGCCGAAAAAGCGTGGCATTGCATTTCAGGACAATTCGCGTGCGGCCCAGCCCAAGACACGTCCGACGGACAATGCGACATCGGGGCGGCGACAACACCGGATCTCCGCGAGGCATTCGCGGCGGGGACCACAACATTCTTGGGGCGGTAGACAACAATGAAAACTCTTCTTCTCGCAACGGCCTTGATTCTCGCGCCGCTCGGTATGGCGTGTGCGGCTGATATCAATGAGGTTTCGCCTGTTGCATCCGGCTACGACTGGTCCGGACTCTATGCCGGCGTCGACATCGGCTACGCGGCCGGAAAATCCAATCTGTTCATCGCCGGCGGCGGACTGGGCGGGGCCACCGATCTCAATGTCTCCACCGATCCGAACGGATTTATCGGCGGTGTCCATATAGGCGCCAATTACCAGATGGAGAACAGCTTCGTGATCGGCGCCGAGGCCGACATTGTGTACAGCAATATAGATGGGCTGACGGCCCTCGACGCCGGCGGCGGCGGTGTCACCACCTTGCTCAAGAGCGAACTCAAATGGTCGGGGTCGGCGCGGCTGCGGGCCGGCTATGCTTTCGATCGGACCTTGCCCTACATCACTGCCGGCGTCGCCGCGGCCAAGTATGAGCTTATTGCGGTCAGCGCCGGTGGCCCTGCCGCCGAAGTAACGCTCCACAGCGACAGCCATGTCGGCTGGACCGTTGGCGCCGGCATCGAGCACGCCTTCACCGACAAGTGGATCGCTCGAGCCGAATATCGCTACTCGGATTTCGGCAGCCAGGACCTCTCGGTAGCCGCCGGCCTGCCCACGGAAACCCATGTCGACCTCCAGACGCAGGATATCCGGGTCGGGCTCAGCTACAAGTTCTGATTGCTGGTGCTACAAATCTCCCTCGGGAGATGGCCGGCAGGCCAGGGGCGGCGGGGCTCGGCCTGCTGCCGCAGACGGGGTCGGCGCTCTACACGCGGCGACCCCCTCTGTTGCCTCTGGCGACATCTCCCTCGAGTGGGAGATCAGCCACCGCCCTCAGATTAGCTTCTCCAGTGTGATCGGCAGATCCCTGATCCTCTTTCCCGTCGCATGGAACACCGCGTTGGCAATCGCCGGCGCCACGCCGACAATGGCCAGTTCGCCGACGCCTTTGCCGCCGAGCACGGAGGAATGCGGGTCGGGGATACCGACCGAGATCACCTCGATGTCGGGAATGTCGGCGTTGGTTGGCACGAGATAGTCGGCGAGGTTGTTGTTGACGACGCGGCCGTGGCGGCGGTCGACGATGCCTTCTTCCAGCAGTGCCTGGCCGATGCCCATGATGATGCCACCCTTCCACTGGCTTTCGGCCAGCTTCGGGTTGTAGAGCCGACCCGAATCCAGCGCCGACACCACGCGCGACACGCGCACCGTGCCGAAATCCTCGTCGACGCGCACCTCGATGAAGTGCGCGCACCATGAGTGGCGGGAGTAGTCGCCCTCGGTGTGCGGCAGCGCCATGGCGATGGTGGTGTAGTTCTTGTAGCGATCCTCTGGCGTCGAGTTGGCCGGCATGGTATCGCCGGCGGCTTCGATATGGTCGCGGCCGACGCTTGTGAGCAGCTCGGCGATCGAGACATTGGGGCCGTCGCCGCGCGGCGAGGCGATGCGGCCATTGGCGACGACCAAAGTGTTCGCCTGCAGCGCATGGAAGGGCGAGCGCGGGTCGCTGATCGCCAGCCCGACCAGTTGGTCCAGCGCCGAGGTCGCCGCCTTATGGACCGCGCCGGTCATGACGCCGGCAAGCCGCGAACCGCCGGTGACGCCGGCGCGGGGGAAACGGGAGTCGCCGAGCTTCACCACCACGTCGTCGGCTCGCACGCCGACCGTTTCGGCGGCGGTCTGCGCCAGGATGGTGTACGTGCCTTGGCCCATGTCGATCGAGGAGCTCTCGACCTCGACCGAGCCGTCCGCCAGGATGCGCACGATCGCCTCGCCATAGGCGCGCCGCACCGGATAGGTGCCTGCCGCTACGCCCCAGCCGATCAGCTGATTGCCGTCGCGCATCGAGCGCGGTTCGGGCGAGCGCCTGGCCCAGCCGAAGCGCTCCGCGCCTGCGGCAAAAGCCTCGCGCAACTGTCTGGTCGACCAGGCTTTCTTGGCATGCGGGTCCTGTTCGGCATAATTTCTCAGCCGGATCTCCAGGGGGTCGATGCCGACCTCGTAGGCGAGTTCGTCGATGGCGCTTTCGATGCCGAAGGCCGAAGGGTTTTCGCCCGGCGCGCGCATGGCGCCCGGCACCACCGAATTGACCCGCACGACATTCTGCCTGGAGGAGAAATTCGGCGTCGCGTACATGATCGAGATGACCGATCCGAGCGGCTCGACCCACATGCCGTCCATCGACGTCTCGTTGATGCCACGATGCACGATCGACTGGATTTTTCCTTGCGCGTCGGCGCCAATCGTCACCGTCTGGCGCGTCGCCGCGCGGCCACCATAGCCGGTAAAGGTCTGCGGCCGCGTCATCACCAGGCGCACCGGCCGGCCGAGCATTCTGGCGGCACATGCGGCCACCGCGCCATGGCTGAGCGCCAGCGCCTTGGAGCCGAAGCCACCGCCAATATAGGGCGAGACCAGCCGCACATTCTCGAACGGCACGCCGAACCATTCGGCATAGGTGCGCGCCATCCCGTCCAGCCACTGGCTCGGCTCCCATACGGTGAGCTTATCGCCTTCCCAGCGCGCGATCAGCCCATGCGGCTCCATCGGCGCCTGGTATTCGCGCGGCGTGTTGTAGGCGGCGCAGATCCGGACCGGTGCCGACGCGAACGCACCTTGCGCATCGCCCCATTCCTTGGTCATGGCGTCGATCGGGATGCCGTCGCCGGCCTTGGCATCGCTGAGGTCGACGATGGCAGGCGTCTCGTCATAGCTGACCTTGACCAGTGCTGCCGCCGCCACCGCCTGTTCGAAGGTCTCGGCGACGACAGCGGCGACATGCTGGCCCGAAAAAGTGATGTCGCGCGCAAGCGGGCAATAGGGCTTGTCGGGCGGCGGTGTGCCGAACCAGTCCGCCGCGGTCCTCAGGCTGATGATGGTGTCCGGCGTCAGCACCTGCAGCACGCCGGGCGCCGCCTCGGCGGCAGTTGTGTCGATCGAGCGCACCTTGCCAGATGCAATCGTGCTTTCGACCAGCACGGCGTGGGCGAGGCCTTCGAGCTGCTGCTCGACGGCGTATTTCGCCGCACCGGTGATCTTGGCCGGGCCGTCGACGCGAGACAGCCGACCGCCGACGGCTTCGGCAAAAGCGCCGTCGGACGCATCCCCATGCCTGATGTTGTGAACGGTCATGCCGTCTCTCCCAATTTGAGGATGGCGCGGGCGACGACGCGCGGCGCAAGCTCGATCTTGTAATGGTTGGCGCCATGGTCGACGGCGCCTTTGACAGCGAGCAGGCTGGCGGCGTGGACCGCGCCCGGCTCCAGCACCTTGCCCTTCAGCGCGTCCTCCACGGTCCGCGCCCGCCATGGTTTCGTCGCGACACCGCCGAGTGCGACGCGCAGATCGCGGATGGTGCGCCCGTCAGCCTCGAATTCGATACCGACAGCCGCACTTGCGGCGGCAAACTCATAGGATTGCCGATCGCGGGTCTTGAGATAAGTCGACCGCCGGGCAGCGGCCGAGCCGGGGATTTCGATCGCGGTGATCATCTCGCCCGGTTCGATGGCGTGCTCCCTGTCGGGGGTGCTGCCGGGCAGCAGGAAAAAGTTGTCGACCGGGATCTGGCGCTCGCCGAGATGGACTGTTGCGTCGAAGGCGACCAGCGCCACGGCGAGGTCGCCCGGATACATGGCGATGCAGGCCTCGCTGGTGCCGAGCACGGCATGGCCACGGGTAACGCCGCCGATCTCCGAACAGCCAGAGCCGGGCTCGCGCTTGTTGCAGGCGGAAAAATTCGCCGGGTCGCGGAAATAGGGGCAGCGCGTGCGCTGCATCAGATTGCCGCCGATGGTTGCCATGTTGCGGATCTGCGCGGAAGCCGCCTGCCACAGGGCTTCCGACACCGCAGGAAAGCGGCTCTTGATGTCGGCATGGTCGGCGACATGGCTCATCCTGGCCAGCGCGCCGATGGTGGCGCCGCGTTCGTCCACCTCGATGCTGTCCAATCCCTTGAGATGAGCGATGTCGACCAGTGTCTCGGGCTCGGCGACGCCGCATTTGGCGAGATCGATCAGCGTGGTGCCGCCGGCCAAGAGCATGGCGCCGGGCAGGGCGGCCGCCTGGCGTGCCGCATCGACCGAGCTGGCGCGAAAATAGGAAAAGTCCCTCATGATGCGACCTCCAAGGCGGCTTGGCGAATGGCGGCGACGATGTGCGGATAGGCGCCGCAGCGGCAGAGATTGCCTGCCATGTATTCGCGGATCTCGTCGTCGGAGCCGGCATGGCCCTCACGGATGCAGGCGACCGCCGACATGATCTGGCCCGGTGTGCAATACCCGCACTGGAAGGCATCCTGTTCGAGGAAGGCAGCCTGCACGGGATGCATTTCGCCCTCCCGTGCAAGCCCCTCTATGGTGGTGACGGTGCGGCCTTCGACTTGCGCCGCCAGCGTCAGGCAGGCCAGCATGCGCTCGCCATCGACATGCACGGTGCAGGCGCCACACTGGCCGTGGTCGCAGCCCTTCTTGGTGCCGGTCAGGCCGAGCCGGTCGCGCAAGGCGTCGAGCAGCGTCACACGCGGCTCGATGTCGAGCCGGTGAAGGTGGCCGTTGATGTCGAGATGGACGGGGATCGTTGTTTTCGTCATGGGCATCTGGCTCCAGTTGCTTGACGCGAAGTCGTTGATCTCATGTTGGGCCGGCGAGGATCTAACGCCCGCTGTCCGGCCCTTCGCTGTCGCTCCGGACCCTTCGGGCGTTCAGCCCTTTAAAAAGGTCCACTGGACCTTTTGATCCGCCCGAAGGCGGACCGGGCCTTCACAGTTCGTCGGACGGGAGCCAAGCAATTGGCTTCCCGTCCGCTACGCGGACCACTCCTCACCCCAGCAGGTCCTCGATGCGGATCGGAAAGCGCCGCGGCCGCACGCCGGTCGCATGCCAGACTGCATTGGCGACGGCGCCGGCCGTGCCGGTAATGCCGATTTCGCCGACACCCTTGATGCCGAGTGCGTTGACATGAGGGTCGTCCTCGTGGACCAGCAGCGCCTCGACCGACGGAACGTCGGCATTCACCGGGACATGATATTCGGCGAGGTTGGCATTCTGGATCCGGCCAGAGCGCCGGTCGGTGATGGCTTCCTCATGCAGCGCGAACGAGACGCCCCAGATCATGCCGCCATAATACTGGCTGCGCACCAGCCTGGGATTGATGACCCGTCCGGCGGCGAACGCGCCGACCAGCCTTGTGACGCGGATCTGGCCGAAATCCGGATCGACCTTCACCTCGGCGAACACGGCGCCATGCGCGTGCTTGGCATAGGTTTCCTGGGATGCCGGGTCGGGAGCGCCCTTGCCATGGCCCTCGATCTCGCTGAGGCCCGCGCGTGTGAGGATCTCGGCATAGCTTTCACCGCGGCTTTCATCGTCGCGCCGATAGAGGCGGCCGCCGCGCGCCAGCACGCCTTCATTGCCGGCGCCGTAGAGCGGTGAGTGCTCGTCACCGGTGGCGAGATCGGCGAGCCTGGCGATGACGGCGGCGCCGGCATTGTGGATCGCCATGCCGGCCGTCGCCGTGTGGCCGGAGCCGCCGGCAATGCCTGCATTGGGCAGATCGGAACTGCCGGCCCTGAAATCGACTTGGTCGATATCCAGTCCCAGCCCGTCGGCGGCGATCTGGGCAAAGGCCGTCCAGGCGCCTTGCCCCATGTCCTGCGCGCCGGTCTCCATCAGGCCGCTGCCATCGCTTCTCAGCACGGCGCGGGCCTCGGCCTGGAACATCAGGGCCGGAAACGTCGCCGTGCCCATGCCCCAGCCGGTCAGGAAACCGTCCGCGTCGCGCATCAGCCGGGGCTGAAGCGGGCGGCTCGCCCAGCCGAACGTCTCGGCCGCTTGCCTGTAGCACTCGCGCAGCGCCTTGGAGGAAAACGGCTTGCCGGTCATCGGCTCGACCTCGGCATAGTTCCGCAGCCGGAACTCCAGCGGGTCCATGCCGCAAGCGTGTGCCGCCTCATCGATGGCGCTTTCGAGTGCGATCGAGCCGGTGGCTTCGCCGGGCGCCCGCATGAACAGCGGCGTACCGGTGTCCAACCGTACCGCATCGTGCGAGGTGGCGATGGCCGGGCTGGCATAGAGCGTGTGCGAGGCATCCGCCGCCGGTTCGAAGAAATCGTCGAACGTGCTCGACGCAGTCTTGGCGTGATGGTCGAGTGCCGTCAGCCGCCCTTCGCCATCCATGCCCATGCGCAGCGTCTGGCGTGTCGGCGCACGGTGGCCGACCGGGCCGTACATCTGCTCACGCCGCAGCACCAGCTTGACCGGACGGCCGACGAGGCGCGCCGCCAGAATGCCGAGCACCTGCGGCCCGGAGATCATGCCTTTCGAGCCAAAGCCGCCACCCAGGAACGGGCTCCGGATGTGGACGTTTTCCGGCGCGATGCCGAACAGGCCGGCGATGCGGCCCTGCGCCATGGCAAGGCCCTGACTCGGCGTGTCGATCGACAGTGTGTCGCCATCCCAGGCGACGACGATCGCATGAGGCTCCATGGCGTTGTGGTACTGGGCCGGCGTCTCGTAGGTGGCCTCTATCCGCGTCTTTGCGGATTTGAGGCCGGCCTCGACATCGCCCTTGTGCTGCACCGCCGGACCGCCGACACCGACACCGCGCGGCACGAAGCTTTCAGCGCCGTCGAGGCCAACGCGCGCTGGCAGCACTTCATAGCGCGGCGACAGCAGCGCCGCCCCCTCGGTCGCCGCCTCCAGCGTCTCGGCGATCACCACGGCGATGCTCTGGTTGGGGTAGCGGACCTGATCGTTTTGCAGCAGGTCGAGCCGGAACATGAAGGGATGGTCCTTGGCATCCGGATCGGCGGCGAGCGCCGGCCGGTTCTTGGGCGTCATCACCTCGACCACGCCCTGGTGCGCCTTGGCCGCCTCGATATCCAGCGCGGCAACGCGGCCGCGCGCGATGCTAGAGACAGCGAGCACGGCGTAAAGCATGCCGGGCGGATGGTTGTCGGCGGCATAGCGCGCGGCTCCGGTGACTTTCAGAAAGCCGTCGCGACGGGTCAGCGGCTGGCCGATGCTGGAGCCCTGCCGGGCATGGGCGGGTTGCTGGTTGAGGCTGAGTTCAAGCGTCATGGCGCGCTCCGGGAATGTTCGAGAACGGGGAGGCAGGAAGGGCAGGCAGCCGCTCGGGCGTTCCCGCCTGGGCAGACATCAGCGCCCTGACCACGATGCGTCGGGCAAGCTCGATCTTGAACGCATTGTCGCCGGATGGGCTGGCATCGGCCAGGGCGGCCTCCGCCGCGCTGGCGAAGTTCACCTCGTTGGCGTCCGCGCCAAGCAGGACGGCTTCCGCCGTTCGTGCCCGCCACGGCTTGGCCGCGACGCCGCCCAGCGCCAGCCTTGCGGCGCGGATCTTGCCGTCATCGACGACGAGCGCTGCCGCGGCCGATACGACGGCAAAAGCATAAGAGGTGCGTTCGCGGACTTTCAGGTAACGGGCATTGGCGGAGAAGGAGGCCGCCTCCGCCGGCAGGCGCACTGCCACGATCAGGTCGCCGGGCTCCAGCGCATTCTCCCGTTGCGGCGTTTCGTCGGGAAGCCGGTGGAATTCCTCCAGCGTCACATGGCGCCGGCCCTTCTTGCCCTCGATCTCGACCACCGCATCGAGCGCCACCAGCGGCACGCAGAAGTCCGACGGATGGGTGGCGATGCAGGCATCGCTCCAGCCGAGCACGGCGTGCAGGCGGTTCTCGCCTTCCAGCGCGTCGCAGCCGGCGCCAGGCTCGCGCCTGTTGCAGGCGCTGGCGGTATCGTAGAAATAGCTGCAGCGCGTGCGCTGCAACAGATTGCCGCCGACGGTCGCGGCGTTGCGAAGCTGAGCCGAAGCGCCCGACAGCAGCGCCTCGGCCACCGCCGGATAGGATTTGGCGAACGCCGGATCGTAGGCAAGGTCGGCATTACGAACCAGCGCACCGATGCGCAGGCCACCATCGTCCAGCCGTTCGATGCGGTTGAGCTCCGGCAACCGGGAAATGTCGACGACACGCTCGGGACTGGTGATGCCGCCTTTCATCAGGTCGAGCAGATTGGTGCCGCCGGCGAGATAGGCCGAACCCGGCTCGGCTGCCGCGGCGATGGCGTCGGGGATGGTGGCGGGCCTGATGTAGTCGAAGTCTCTCATGCCGCGGTCCTCCGGTCGGCTTTGACAAGCTGTTGCTGGGCTTCCAGGACGGCCTCGACGATGCCGCCATAGGCCGCGCAGCGGCATATGTTGCCGCTCAGCCCCTCGCGGATGCGTTCGGGATCGTCGCCGGCCTGTCCCTCGGCGATCAGGCCGAGCGTGCTCATGATCTGGCCGGGCGTGCAGAACCCGCACTGGAAGCCGTCATGGGCGATGAAGGCGGCCTGCACAGGATGCAGTTCCTCGCCGTGGGCGACGCCTTCGATGGTCAAGACTTGGGCGCCGTCATGGCTGACCGCCAGCGCCAGGCACGAGTTGATGCGCTTGCCGTCGACCAGCACCGTGCAGGCGCCGCACTGGCCGCGATCGCAGCCCTTCTTGGTGCCCGTGAGATCGAGCCGCTCGCGCAGCAGGTCGAGCAGGGTTACGCGTGGATCGACCTCCAGTTCGTGTTTGTGTCCGTTGATGGTGAGGGTGATGGGAAGGCTGGTCATGGGCGTCTGGCTCCAGTTGCTTGACGCGGATGGGATTGAACTGGTGCCTTGCCGCAGAAGGGCAAGGTAACCGTTCGGTCAGGTCTTGACGGCGAAAGCGGAGATGGCAGCGGGTCTCCCGCGAGGCAGGCGGGCAGGGGAGATGTCGGCTTGCGTGTTCGAAAGACGTGACATACCGGTTCCCCTGATTATATGATAAAGGTGCTCCACTAAAACGGAGGCGCCTCCGTTTATTACGTGGTGGCTGACCCGGCCGGGTTCAAGCCCCCCTGACACGATGTGGAGAAAAAATTGGCCAGCGAGCCGTCCGCCATTGCTGAACAGAAGGCCGAGGCCGTAGACGCAAAGCCGCTGCGCGCCGATGCGCGGCGCAACCGCGACCGGCTGGTCGAGGTGGCGGTGTCAGTCTTTGCCGAGCGCGGCATCGATGGCTCGCTGGAGGAGATCGCGCGCCGCGCCGGCGTCGGCATCGGCACGCTCTACCGGCATTTCCCGACGCGCGAGCATCTGGTCGAGGTGGTCTATCGCCGCGAGGTGGAGGCGCTGTGCGCGGCCGCCGGCGAGCTTGCCCAAAAACATCCGTCCGATGTCGCGCTGGAACAGTGGATGCAGCGCTTCGTCGACTACATCGCCACCAAGCGCGGCCTGGCGACCAGCCTGCGCATTGTGCTCACCACCAATTCGACGCTGTTTTCCGACACGTTCGGCCGGGTGTCGCAAGCCTTGCGACGACTGGTCGAGGCGGCGGTGGCCGACGGCACCATCCGCGGCGACGTCGACGCTTCCGACGTGCTGCACGCGCTGGGCGGCATCTATTCAGCGCCCGACACCCCCGAATGGCGCGACCGCTCGCGCCGGCTGGTCAAGCTGTTGATGGACGGGTTGCGGTTCGGGGCTGCAAAGGCACAATGAAGCGACGAGATTCCGGCGGTGCAAAACCACACCTGTCGATAAGTTGAGGGGACCCGATGTATGTAGGCCGTTCCTACAAAATAGTGGATTTCGCGCTCTGGTCGCGGCGCAGCGTCATCTACATGGTGGTGGTGAGCGGACTGGCCGTGGCGGCCTACCGTTTTCCGGGCATCGCCGGGTTCTCGGTGCCATGGTCGGTGGTGCTGGTGCTTGGCACCACCGTATCACTCGTTGCCGGGTTCAAGAATTCGCAGGTGTTCACCCGCAGCAGCGACGCGCTGCAGGCTTTTACGCAAATTACGGCCAGCAGCCGGTTGTGGTCCAATTTCTGCAGGGATTTCCTCGACGCGCCGACGGCCAGACAGCTCATCTATCGCCACATCGCCTGGATGACGGCATTGCGTTTTTCTCTGCGCCGGCCGATGCCATGGGAATCCATGGCGCGGGCCGCCAATATCGAATACCGGCGGCGCTACCGTATCCACGAGGATGCGAGCTCGGTCGCCGACGAGCTGCGTCCACTGCTCGCCGAACAGGCCGAGGACGTCCTGAAATCGCCCCAGCCGGCGATAGCCCTGCTCGAACTGCAATCTGTCCAGGTCAATGCGCTGTTCAAGGACACAAAGCTCCCTCCTCAGATCTATGGCGAACTGACCAAGCTGATCCGCGACTTCCATGACCAGCAGGCGCGCTGCGATCGCATCAAGAACAATCCCTATCCCAGGCAATACGCCATCGTCAGTTCGATGTTCGTGATGATCTTCTGCACGCTGCTGCCATTCGGGGTCGTTCCCGTCTTTGCCGATATGGGCAAACTGGGTGGCGCGCTCGGGTCGATCGCAATCTGGCTGACGATCCCGTTCAGCACGCTGCTGGGCTGGGCTTACATGTCCCTCGACCAGGTCGGCGAAAGCAGCGCCAACCCATTCGAGGGCAACGCCAACGACGTTCCGATCTCGCAGATATGCCGCGACATCGAGATCGAGTTGCGCAGCGGGCTCGGTGAGGCCGACCTTCCCAAGCCCCTGCTGCCGGTCAACGATATCGCGACCTAGGCAGAATCACGACGAAGGCACGGACCCGACGGTCCCCTTCATCGTGCTGCTGGTGGAGAGTGCTCAAACTTCAAGGCAGACCTTGCCGAAATGCTTTTGGGATTCGTAGTGCGCGAAGGCGGTGGCGATGTCCTGCAGCGGAAAATGGCGGTCTATGACGGGCTTCAGCCTGATAGCCTCTATCGCCCGGATCATATCCTCCTGGTCGGCCCGGCTGCCGATGGAAATGCCGCTGATGCGGATCTGGCTGGAAAACAGGGCGGGGATAGACACTTCCGCCGCAAAGCCGGTCAGGACGCCGACCAGCGCGATATGCGCGCCCGTGCTGCAGGCCGCAATGGACTGCGCCAGCGTGGCGGGTCCGCCGACCTCGATCACGTGATCGACGCCGCGTCCGTCGGTCAAATCCCTGGCCTTGCGGCCCCAGTCCGGGACGGACTTGTAGTTGATGATGGCGTCGGCTCCGAGGCGCTTGAGCCGCTCCAGCTTCTGCTCGTCGGATGAGGTGGCGATGACCCTGGCGCCGGCGGCTTTGGCGAATTGCAGCGCGAACAGCGATACACTGCCCGAACCGAGGACCAGCACCGCGTCGCCCGGCCTCACCTTGCCGCACACAACCAGGCCGCGCCAGGCAGTAACGCCGGTGCAGGTGAGCGACGCCGCCTCGACATGCGTATAGCCTGTCGGTGCCCTGGTGAAAGCGTGCGCCGGCATGCAGACATACTCGCTGGCGAAGCCGTCGAAACTGTCTCCCGGAATATCGCGCCGGGTCGAGGGCGTCATGTCGCCGCCCAGCCACCAGGGATAGAAGACGCTGACGACGCTGTCTCCGGGCTTGAATGCATCGACACCGTCGCCAAGGGCAATCACCTCGCCGGCGCCGTCGGAGAGCGGAACACGGCCGTCGGCGAGAGGCATCTTGCCTTGCACGGCAAAGTCGTCGCGCATGTTCAACGCGCAGGCCCCGATCCTGACCAGCACCTCGCCCGGCCTTGGCTGGGGCGGATCTTCCTCGACCAGGTCGAGATTGCCCAAGCCGCCCGGCGCTCTCAGCCTGACCAGTCTCATTGTCTTCTCCGATGTGTGGGGTGTTTGGAATTGGAACGGCGCGCTGCGCCTAGCGGACCTGCCTGCCGGAAATCACCCGCAGCCAGGGCGCCAGATGGAATGCGCTCATCAGCAGATACATCGCGGCCATACCCGTGAGGGGCGAGGCGTCGGTGCCCATGCACTGCATGGCCGCATCGCCGCTGAAGATGCAGGTGAGCAGCGCCATCACGGCGAAGGTCGGTGCCGCGGCAAGGCAAAGCCAGTCGGCCAGCCCGAGGGTGGTCGCTTCCGGGATCGTGCTGCCGGCACCTGTGTGAATATCGCTCATGGTCTTGATCCCTGATGATTATGCCAGCCACGACAGGTTCCTCTCCTCACGGAGCGGGGAGAGGAACCCAGGCTGGACAACCGTTACTACTCGCCCTTGTCGCGGAACGCCGCCTCGCCGGCAGCAGACACTTCTTCCCATTTCTTGTCGGCACCGGCGTCGTAATTGTCGTGCCAGTTCCACCAGGAGTAGAGCGGGGTCTGCGGATAGCCTTCGGGCGAATCCTCCCAAATTTCCTGGCGGCCGAGCGGCGTCGCGTCGAGATAGCTCCAGACAGTGCCCATCGCCTCGTCGCCGCGGCTGTTGATCAAGTAGGTGCGGAAGATGCGGTCGCCGTCATGGATGAAGACGTTGTGGCCGTGCCATTCGTCGACGCTGAAGTCCTTGTCGAAACTGTCGGTGATTGTGTACCACGGCATCTCCCAGCCCATCCGCTGCTTCAGCCGCGCAATGTCGGCCTGCGGGGCACGTGAAGCGTAGGCAAGCGTGGTGTCGCGGGCATTGAGATGGGCGAGGTGGCCGACCTGGTCGGCGCCAAGGGAACAGCCGCGGCACGCGTGATCTGGCCAGCCATGCACGCCTGGCTCGAAGAAGGCGCGATAGACGATCAACTGGCGGCGGCCTTCGAACAGATCGAGCAGGCTCGCCTTGCCGTTCGGCCCCTCAAACACATAGGCCTTGTCCACTTCCATCCAGGGCATGCGCCGGCGCTCGGCGGCCAATGCGTCCTTGGCGCGCAGCGTTGCCTTTTCCTTCACCAGCATCTGTTCGCGGGCGGCTTCCCAGTCCTGCCGCGAAACGATCGGCGGGGTCTTCATTGCGATGTGCTTGGTCATTGGTCGTTTCCTTTGCCAGTCTGTTGTCGCGCTGTTGCGACGTGTGGCTGCTTGCCGTGAGCTAGAATAGGGCGGTCAATCGCGGGGGTGGGAGTTACAAGTGTGACGGGATTTGAAAGAGCCGGCCCGCCGCAGCAGGGGTGGCGCATCCGCTCGGTACCCCCGACAGTGTCGTTCATCGCGTGGTTCTCCCTTGTTGTGCCGCTGCCGATACGGCTTGCTGGTTGGCGGCCATGACTTAAGTTAGGGCGCTGAGCGCTGGGGGTGGGAGTTACAAGTGTGACGGGATTTGAATGGACTCGCTGATCACCGCGGCTGGACTGGCGTTGGCGGCAGGTGATCCGCTTGGCGCGCTGGACCGCGTTGCCTTGCGTGAGGATGCGCCGGCGCTGGCGCTGCGCGGCATTGCGATGGCGCAGCTCGGCGATCTTGATCGCGCCAAGGCGCTGCTGCGGCGGGCCGCGCGTGGCTTCGGCCCCAAAGAAGCGGTAGCGCGTGCCAGATGCGTTGTTGCCGAGGCCGAGATCGCGCTGGTCTCACGGGATCTCGGCTGGCCGGCCAAGGCTTTGGATGCGGCGCGGGCGACGCTGGAAAAGCATGGCGACCGGCTGAACGCCGCGCATGCCGGCCACCTCAAGGTGCGGCGTCTGCTGCTGATCGGCCGTCTCGATGAGGCTGAAGACGTGCTGGCCGGGCTCGATCCGATGCCGCTTCCACCGGCCTCGAGGGCCGCGCACGAGCTCGCCGTTGCCGGCATCGCGATGCGGCGCCTCAAGACGAAGCCGGCGCGCAGGGCGTTGGAGTGGGCACGCCACGCCGCCCGCCGGGCCGGCATTGCGGGCCTGATGGCAGAGGTCGACAGCGCTTTCCTGGCGCTGGACACGCCGGCGGCGCGGCTGATCGTAGGTGGTGGGCAGCGCCCCTTGCTGCTCGAGGAGGTCGAGGCGCTGCAGGCGTCGCCGGCGCTGCTGGTCGATAGCTTTCGCTACGTCGTGCGCCAACAGGAGAAAGCGGTCTCGCTGGCAACGCGCCCGGTGCTGTTTGCGCTGGCCCGTACGCTCGCCGAAGCGTGGCCAGGCGATGTGTCGAGGGCGAGGCTGATCGCTGAAGCCTTCGGCGGCAGGCACGCCGATGAATCGCATAGGGCGCGGCTGCGGGTCGAGATCGGCCGGTTGCGCACCGAATTGCGCGGGCTGGCCGACATCGGCGCGACCAGCCAGGGCTTCGCGCTGGCGCCGCGCCAGGCACGCGAGGTGGTGGTGCTGGCCCGGCCGATCGAGGAGCGGCACGCGGCGGTGCTGGCTTTCCTTGCCGATGGTGAATCTTGGGCATCCTCTGCGCTGGCGCTGGCGCTCGGTACCGGCCAGCGCAGTGTGCAGCGGGCGCTGGAGCAGCTTGGCGAGGCCGGCAAGGTGCAGTTTTTCGGTCACGGCCGGGCGCGCCGCTGGATGATGCCGCCGGTGGCGGGATTCACGACCACCTTGTTACTCCCGGCCCCGCTGCCGAGTGGTTAGTAATGGACATCAGACCATCTCAGTGAGGACAAGGACATGAAACAGTCAGCAGCCGAAATCCTGCGCGAATACGGACCCTTTCCAGATGTGGAGAGGGTGCATGGGGTGAGCTTTGACGGCAACAACGTCTGGTTTGCATCGGGCGAGAAGCTGAACGCCTTCGATCCGGAAAGCGGGCAGGCGCTGCGCTCGATCGATGTCGCGGCGCATGCCGGCACCGCCTGGGACGGCCAGCATTTCTTCCAGCTTGCCAATGACCGCATCCAGAAGATCGACCCAGATACCGGCCAGGTGCTGGCCACCATCCCGGCGCCCGGCGGCGGCGCCGACTCCGGGCTGACCTGGGCCGAAGGGACACTGTGGGTGGGGCAATACCGCGAGCGCAAGATCCATCAGATCGACCCGGAGACGGGGGCGATCCTGCGCACCATCGAATCCAACCGCTTCGTCACCGGGGTGACCTGGGTCGAGGGCGAGCTGTGGCACGCCACCTGGGAAGGCGAGCAGAGCGACCTGCGCCGCGTCGATCCGCGATCAGGCAAGGTTCTGGAGAAGCTCGACATGCCGGCCGGCATGGGCGTGTCGGGGCTGGAATCCGATGGCGGCGACCGCCTCTATTGCGGCAGCACTTCGGCCGGTGTGGTGCGGGCGGTGCGCCGGCCGCGATGAGATTGCGGCTGACGCCGAGATCACGGCTGCAGACGCACTTCACACGGCAATTTGTCCGCCGTCGGGTGGTCGTCGCACCCTGTCGGACCTAGATAGGCTGTGCACCGGGCAGAACGCCCGGACCCGCTTTGCAAAGGATCCCCCATGCCCGAACAGATTGCATTGAACGACGGCTCCGCCATTCCCCAACTCGGCCTTGGCGTGTGGCAGGTCGACCAGGATATTACCGCCGAGGTGGTGGGTTGGGGCATCGAGGCCGGCTATCGCCTGATCGACACCGCCGAAGGCTACCAGAACGAGGAAGGGGTCGGAAAGGCGATCCGCAGCGCCAGCGTGTCGCGGGCTGAGCTGTTCATCACCTCGAAACTGCGCAACGGCGCACACCAGCGCGATGCGGCGCTACGCGCCTTCGATGACACCATGGCCAAGCTCGGCATTGAGCAGATCGACCTGTTCCTGATCCACTGGCCTGTGCCCAGCCAAGACAAATATGTCGAGGCCTGGAAGACGCTGGTCGAACTCCGGCAGGCCGGCCGCATCAAGTCGATCGGCGTTTCGAATTTCAACCCGGACCATCTGGAGCGGATCATCGCGGAAACCGGCGTGACGCCCGTCGTCAACCAGATCGAGCTGCATCCCCAGTTCCAGCAACGCGGTGTCAGGGACTTTCACACCAAGCACGACATCCGTATCGAAAGCTGGAGCCCGTTGGGCAGCGGCCGGCTGCTCGGCGATCCGACCATTGCAGGCATCGCCAAAAAACATGGCAAGTCCGTCGCCCAGGCGATCATCCGCTGGCATCTCCAGGAGGGGCTGATCGTCATTCCAAAGTCGATCCGCCGGGATCGCATCGCCGCCAATTTCGATGTCTTCGATTTCGAACTGGATGCGCAGGACCTGCAGACGATCCGCGGCATGGATTCGCCCGAAGGCCGCAACGGGCCCAACCCCGCCACGGCCGCGTTCCTGTTCTGAGAGGAGCAGGTTAGAGACGCCAACCGTGGAGTTGCCAATCTCCGGCCTCTCCGCGCTCTTAAATCCCGGACCCATCCAGCTGCTGGGCGTCTTCGCCTTCCCACGGCGCCGGCATCGACGCGCGGCTGAGGTTGGCCGTCGGCAGCGGCATCCAGCACTTTAGTTCCGGGTCAGCGTATTCGATAACGCGCCCGGGCGAGGAGTCCGATGCGCGCCAGCCTTCCGAGGCGAACTGGTCGGCGCGCGACCAATAGGCGAGGTCGACTTCCGCCGGCCCCTGTTCGGACGGGCGCACCGTGACCAGGATCCGGCTGCCATCCTTCGGCGCCGTCGACATGTGCCGCCACCGTTCGGGCTCGTCCATCGCATTTCTCCTCGTACTCCTAGCGTTGGATGGAGTGTCGCCTCGTGGTCCGAAGGGGTCAACCCAAAGTTTCAGTCAGGCATCGGCTGATGACCCTGCAGACGGTGCCTGCACAGTTGTGCGCAACACGCCGCAGGCGGTCATGCGCGCTCGACGGGCCGTGGCCCAGTTGATAAGCCCGTCTGCGAAGGAGCGCCTGAGTCGAGATGACCGTTGCGATCGAGATGGGACAGACGACCGCAGGCGCCCCGGCGAAGCTGGATCTTGAGGAGTTGCTCGCGACGCGCCTTTTGGTGCAGGGCAATTCAGGCTCCGGCAAGTCGCATCTGTTGCGGCGCCTGCTGGAGCAGAGCGCGCCCTGGGTGCAGCAGACCATCATCGATCCCGAGGGCGACTTCGTTTCGCTGGGCGACCGTTACGGCCATCTGGTGATCGATGCCGAGCAGCATACCGAGCGCGGCCTGCAGGCGGCCGGCGAGCGGGCGCGCATGCATCGCGTCTCCACCGTGCTCAATCTCGAAGGGCTCGACGCCGAGAACCAGATGCGGCGTGCCGCCGCCTTCCTCGGCGGGCTGTTCGAGGTCGCCCGTGACCACTGGTACCCGATGCTGGTGGTGGTGGATGAGGCGCAGCTGTTCGCGCCAGCGGTGGCCGGAGAGGTGTCGGACGAAGCGCGAAAGCTCTCGCTCGGCGCCATGACCAATTTGATGTGTCGTGGCCGCAAGCGCGGGCTGGCCGGCATCATTGCCACCCAGCGGCTGGCCAAGCTCGCCAAGAACGTCGCAGCCGAGGCGTCCAATTTTCTCATGGGCCGCACCTTCCTCGATATCGACATGGCGCGTGCCGCCGATCTTCTGGGCATGGAACGGCGCCAGGCGGAAGCGTTCCGCGATCTGGAACGCGGACAGTTCATGGCGCTCGGTCCGGCGCTGTCGCGCCGTCCGCTGGGGCTGCGCATCGGCCCGACCGACACCAGCCCGCGCAACGGCACGCCGCGGCTGATGGCGATGCCGGAATCCGCGCTGGAAGACGCACGCGCGATCATCCTGGCGGCGCCGCCGCCCGAGACGGTGCGCACGCCGCGCCGCCCGGCGTCGCCGGACCTGCTCGACCAGCTGATGGCGGCCAAATCGGCGGCACTGGAAATGCGTCCCGAGCCGGCGGAGCCGCAAGTCAGCGCCGAGGATCTGGCCGAGCGCCGCGAGCGCGTCGACCGTGTGCTGCGCGCCATCCTGGCGCAGCCCGATGCGGGTTTTCGCGTGATCGGCGTGCTCTATCAGGAATTCGTGGTCCGCTGCCGCATAGAAGGCCTCGCGTCGGTCGTGCCCGACCTGCCGGAGTTCCGCCGCATGCTGACACGCGCCCGTGCCGGCCTTGGTTCCGAGACGACGCAGGATGACGCGTGGCGGGACGTTTCTGTCCGCGCGTCGCTGCTGCCCGACGACATGCAGGGCGTGTTCATGATGATCGCCCGTGCGGCGAAAGAGGGCTGGCCGTGCCCGAGCGACGCCGCGATCGCCCGCGCCTACGGCTCGCACTCGCTGCGCCGCGCCCGGCGCCTCTTAACCTATATCGAGGAGCAGGGGCTCATCGTCTGCCAGCTCGACGGGACAGGCCGGCGCACCGTGACGCTGGTCGAATTGGCTTGGGCCACCGCACCGGGAGATCCGAATGCCGAGGAGGTGGAGCAGGGGAGCCTGGCGCTGTGAGGCGGGGCGGGCGCTTTGAGCGAATGTGGTGATAGGCTTTTTTCAGTCACCGTCATCGCGGCCAATTTTTGATGGCAACGGTGAAATCGCCGACGCCGAAATGCGCCGTGCAGCGCTTGCGTTTCGCTGGCGCTCACCGGTTCGCCCCGATCACCCACTGTTCCTGGTCGACGAGCGTGCCGGTCATCGGCCCGGCAGCATCCGAAAGCAGGAAGACGGCGAGGTTGGCGATGTCGCTCGTCGAGAACAGGCGGCCGAAGGGTTGCGAGGCGTTCGCGGCATCGAGCCAGCCCGGCCCGTTGCCCAGCGTGTCGGCCTGCATGGCACGTTCGGCCGGCGTGTCGGTCCAGCCGACATTGATGCCGTTGACGCGGATGCGATCGAAGCGATGGGCGTTGGCGGCGTTCTTGGTCAGCGTGGCCAGCGCGCCCTTGCTGGCGGAATAGACGGCGAGCTCCGGCGAGCCGCAATGGGCGTTGATCGACAGGATGTTGACGATGGCGCCGCCCTGACCGCGCTTCTTCATGTCGGCGATGGCCGCCTGCATGAGGAAGAACGGCGCCCGCGCGTTAACGGCCAACAGCGAGGCCCAGCCGTCGAGATCGGCATCGAGGAACGAGGCCCGGTCGGTCAGCCCTGCGGCGTTGACCAGCGCATCGATGCGGCCGAAGCGCTCGATGCACGCTTGCGCCAAAAGGGCAGGGGCGGCCGGGTCGGCGAGGTCGGTGGCGACGAAGAGCGTTGGTGTGCCAAGCTGCGAAAGCTCCGCCGCCACCGCATCGCCGCGGGCCTTATCACGCCCGGTGACGAGCAGGCCGCCGGCGCCGGAACGCGCCAAGGTCTCGGCGATGGCGCGGCCAATGCCTTGCGTCGAGCCGGTGACCAGCGCCACCTTGCCGTTGAGCTGAAGCTCCATTCCTCTCCCCCGCATCGCATCTGGTTTCAGGCTAGCGCGGCACGATCGTTTTACAACATGGAAATTGGAAATTTGGGAGGGGAGGCTGTTGGCTGTCGCGCTGCGTGGGGCCGGCGAGAGCCTGCCCTAACGCCGCCGCTCCAGGCGAAGCAGGAGCGGCGGCCGTCGCAAAGACCCTAGTGGACCGTGATGATGCCCTCGACGGCCCGCCATTCCGAAGGCTGGATGAGCCGGTGATGAGCAACGCGGACCGAGTGCAGCGGGCCGTCGAGCTCGCGCTCCCAATATTGGAGAAAGCCCTTGAGCTCGGGAAAGGCCGGAGCGAGATCATAGTCCTGCCAGACATAGAGCTGAAGCAGGCTCGGATGATCGGGCAGGTGATAGTGGATTTCGGCCGTCGTCAGGCCATAACCTTCCATTTGCAGGCGGAATTCGCTGCTGACCGTATCGACCATGTCTTTCTCCTTCTCTCTCCGTTCAGGCATCCGCCTGAACTCGCCCGATGCCAGGCCGGTCTGCCGGTCCCTCTACAAACAAACTCCGCGAGAAGGTCAGGGGTTCCGAGAATAGTCGCGCCATAACAGTGCCTTGGCCTTTTTTCTGCTCGATGTAAAAATTTTTTGGCGGGGCTCTTGAAACCGAAAAACGGCAAAACTAGCTCGATATGCGCCCGCGATGCCTGACGAAGGGTCGCGGCGTTCCGCATCGGTCCGATATTGCCGGTTCGGTGCGGAGGAACCTCAAAAACCTGTTTGTCCACGAGGAGAACGACATGGCGTTCCGTCCATTGCATGACCGTATTCTGGTCCGCCGCCTTGAAGCCGAGGAGAAGACCTCCGGCGGCATCATCATCCCCGATACCGCAAAAGAAAAACCGCAGGAAGGCGAAGTGCTCGCCGTCGGTCCCGGCGCGCGCGACGACAGCGGCAAGCTTGTCGAACTCGATGTCAAGGTCGGCGATCGCATCCTGTTCGGTAAATGGTCCGGCACCGAGATCAAACTCGGCGGCGAGGACCTGCTCATCATGAAGGAAAGCGACGTGATGGGTGTCATCGATGAGATCGCCGAAGTGAAGAAGGCCGCCTGACGGCTTCTTCGTATCCAACCAGTCAACGAATGCTGCCTAGATAGAGGAGTGATCCAATGGCTGCCAAAGAAGTGAAATTCCATACCGAAGCGCGCGAGAAGATGCTGCGCGGCGTCGACATCCTTGCCAATGCGGTGAAGGTGACGCTCGGACCCAAGGGGCGCAATGTCGTCATCGACAAGTCATTCGGCGCGCCGCGCATCACCAAGGATGGCGTCACCGTCGCCAAGGAGATCGAACTGGAGGACAAGTTCGAGAATATGGGCGCCCAGATGGTGCGCGAGGTGGCCTCCAAGACCAACGACCTTGCCGGCGACGGCACGACGACCGCAACCGTGCTTGCACAGGCGATCGTCAGGGAAGGGGCCAAGGCGGTTGCCTCGGGCATGAACCCGATGGATTTGAAGCGCGGCATCGACAAGGCGGTCGATGCGGTGGTCGCCGAGCTGAAGACCAATGCCCGCAAGGTCACCCGAAACGACGAGATCGCACAGGTCGGCACAATCTCCGCCAATGGCGATGCCGAGATCGGCCGTTTCCTCGCCGAGGCGATGGAGAAGGTCGGCAATGAAGGCGTCATTACGGTGGAAGAGGCCAAGACCGCCGAGACCGAACTGGAAATCGTGGAAGGTATGCAGTTCGACCGCGGCTATCTCTCGCCCTATTTCGTCACCAACCAGGACAAGATGCGCGTCGAACTCGACGAGCCTTATGTGCTGATCCACGAGAAGAAGCTCTCCAATCTGCAAGCGATGCTGCCCGTGCTCGAAGCCGTGGTACAGTCGGGCAAGCCGCTCCTAATTATCGCCGAGGATGTGGAAGGCGAGGCGCTTGCCACGCTGGTCGTCAACAAGCTGCGGGGCGGCCTCAAGGTCGCGGCTGTCAAGGCGCCAGGCTTCGGCGACCGCCGCAAGGCCATGCTGGAAGACATCGCTATTCTCACCGGCGGCACCGCGATCTCGGAAGATCTCGGCATCAAGCTGGATAATGTGACGCTGCAGATGCTGGGCCGCGCCAAGAAGGTGGTGATCGAGAAGGAAAACACCACCATCGTCGACGGCGTCGGCCGCAAGGAAGAGATCCAGGGCCGTGTCGCACAGATCAAGGCGCAGATCGAGGAGACCACCTCCGACTACGACCGCGAAAAGCTGCAGGAGCGGCTGGCCAAGCTCGCCGGCGGCGTTGCGGTGATCCGGGTCGGCGGCTCGACCGAGGTCGAGGTCAAGGAGCGCAAGGACCGCGTCGACGATGCGCTGCATGCGACCCGCGCGGCCGTCGAGGAGGGCGTGCTGCCCGGCGGCGGCGTCGCGTTGCTGCGGGCAGCAAAGGCGCTCGATACCGTGCAGACCGACAATGCCGACCAGAAGACTGGTGTCGACATCGTGCGCCGTGCCATCGAAACGCCGGTCCGGCAGATCGCCGAGAATGCCGGCGCCGAAGGCTCGATCATCGTCGGCAAGCTGCGCGAGAAAACCGAATTCGGCTGGGGCTGGAACGCCCAGACCAACGAATTCGGCGATCTCTACGGCCAGGGCGTCATCGACCCGGCCAAGGTGGTCCGCACCGCTCTCCAGGACGCGGCATCGGTCGCCGGCCTGCTGGTGACCACGGAGGCGATGGTGGCCGAGAAGCCGAAGAAGGAAGCCGCCGCCCCGGCAATGCCCGCCGGCGCCGGCATGGACTTCTGAGGTCGCGGCCAATCCGCCCGCTCCCCTGGCGGGGAGCGGGCGTCAGTCGAAGAGAAAGTGGAGGTAAAGATGGACGCAATGGCTGGCATCGAATCCGTACCGGCTCCTACGCACCAAGCGAAGGAATTCCTGGCCTATGAAACAGAATGCAGGAACGTGCTGAACCCGCTGCTGGCAGGGCTGCTCGACATGGCTGAAGCCGCCGGCTGGAATCGGCGAACCGCGGCGTCGGCACTGATGTTCCTCGCAGCGCAGCAAGTGTCGGCAACATCCGAGGTATCCGCCGGCAGCGGCTGAACGGAAATCGGCCAGTCCATTCACCTATCCGCGGCGGGCCGTGCTGCCCGGTGTTCGGTCCGCTGCAGGCCCTGAACAATCGAGAGGAGGCACAAGCCATGAATCGCGGGCAATTTGAGGAACCGGTCACACTTCTGGTCGGAATGGGCTTTCCGAGGAAGATCGACAGCGTGATGGAAGCCTATGCACTGCTGCAGGACTGGCCGAGCGCCGGCCGCAACGGCGCCCATGCCGTCGCGCTCAACGCTTGCAAGGTGGGCATCGTCGGCGAGATCGATCCGGAGACGGTGCGGGCCACGCTGATCAGCTTCGCGCGCCGCCACGACATACTGGTGCCTGACTTGATTACGCCGCTCGCGACGGCGGCCGGTGGTGCTGTGCACGAGGTGAACTGACGGATGCGGCGCTTCAACAGCGCCTGCAGACCATGTTCTTGAGATAAGCCAGGCGAACACGGAGACGCCGGAATTCCTTCCCGGGCGGGCGACATTGTCGTCGGTCAGTTGAGCGGACGCGTCAGCAAGACTGACCTGTTCTGCCCGAATAACGCCTCTGAGCGCCGCCTCCCGGTTAAAAAAGTATCATCCGTTGTCTTGAATCGTGGTGGCGCCTGTTGTCATGAGCCGGTACCTTGGCTCTTGAAATGCAGAGCCGAAACCAATTCGGCCGGTTTAGGGAATTGGGCCGAACGCGGCAAATATCCGTGCCGGCCCGGGAGGAAACGGACATGGAACCGGACCTGGAAGTAGTCCAGATACGACGCGGTGAGTCCTTCAAGGCGTGGTCGCATGGCTACCCCTTCCACACGGTGCGTTGGCACTTCCATCCCGAATATGAACTGCATCAGGTGATCTTCACCAACGGCCGCTATTTCGTCGGCGATTTCATCGGCGAGTTCGAGCCGGGCAATCTGGTGCTGACCGGGCCGAACCTGCCGCACAACTGGGTCAGCGACATCCCCAGGGACAGCTCGATCCCGCTGCGCGGCCGCATCATCCAATTTTCCGAAAGTTTCATCGGCGACGCCATGCATGTGCTGCCGGAGCTGGCGGGGCTGGGGCACCTGCTCGAAGCGTCGCGGCGTGGCGTGCTGTTTTCCAATCGCACCAGCAAGGCGCTGGCGCCGCTGATGGAAGAGATGATGCAAGCGCAGGGCGTGCGCCGCATCGAGCTGTTCATGATGATCGCCGGCCTGCTCAGCCGCGCCCAGGAATTCCAGCTGCTGGCCAGCGCCAGCTACCGGCCCGATCCCTCCGGCTACATGACCGCCGGCATGAACAAGGCGCTCGCCTATATCAGGGAAAACCTGACGCAGCTGTTCGACGAGGCGGACCTCGCCGCCATCGCCGGCCAGTCGACCGGCGCCTTCTCGCGCTCGTTTCGCCGTCACACCGGCATGTCGCTGGTGCAGTATGTCAAACGGCTGCGCATCAACCTCGCCTGCCAGATCCTGATGAGCGACGAGCAGGCCTCGATCACCGACATCTGCTACGAGGTCGGCTTCAACAATCTATCCAATTTCAACCGGCAGTTCCTGGCGGAGAAGGGCATGCCGCCCTCGCGCTTCAGGCGCCTGCTGGCCGACAACATCAACGCGGGAAAAGCCGCTTAACGGAGGAGCCAGGGAGGAACCAAGGGAGGATTTTTCTTTTGCATGACGTGACGTGAGCCGCGTGGAGCGGTTCGCGATAGAGAACGCTTGTCTCGAATTCCTCCGTCGGCGGAGGTTGTCGGCGCGGCTCGAAAGGCCGGCGCCGGGTTCCGGTTCCCAATGCAGTTGGGGCGAGGGCGGATGGGTGTCTTCAGACCAAAGCAGTCAACGACCTTCTTACAACCATATCAGAAACGGAGAAGACCGAATGACCAAACTTTCAATTTCATTGAAGTCCGCTGGCAAGTCCGCCGGCATGGCAGCCCTTGCGCTGTCGCTGCTGGCCGGCACCGCCGCGATCGCCCGGGCCGCCGAAGTCACCGACGCCACCGTCGCCTTCCTGATGCCCGACCAGGCCTCGACCCGTTACGAGCAGCATGATTATCCCGGTTTCGCCGCCGAGATGAAGAAGCTGTGCCCGGGCTGCAAGGTGCTCTACCAGAACGCCGATGCCGACGCCTCGCGCCAACAGCAGCAGTTCAACTCGGTGATCTCGCAGGGCGCCAAGGCGATCGTGCTCGATCCCGTCGACTCGACCGCTGCCGCCTCGCTGGTCAAGCTGGCGCAGAGCCAGGGCATCAAGGTCATCGCCTATGACCGGCCGATCCCGACCGCGCCTGCCGACTTCTATGTCTCGTTCAACAATGAAGGCATTGGCAAGGCCATCGCCGATTCGCTGGTCGAGCACCTGAAGGCGCTGAAGGTCGATCCGGCCAGCGGCGGCGTGCTGCAGATCAACGGCTCGCCGACCGACGCGGCGGCCGGCCTGATCAAGAAGGGCATCCATGCCGGCCTCGACAACAGCGGCTACCAGATCCTGGCCGAATACGACACACCGGAATGGGCGCCGCCGAAGGCGCAGCAATGGGCCGGTGGCCAGATCACCCGCTTTGGACCAAAAATCCTCGGCGTCGTTGCCGCCAATGACGGCACCGGTGGCGGCGCCATAGCGGCCTTCAAGGCGGCCGGCGTCGATCCGGTGCCGCCGGTGACCGGCAATGACGCGACGATCGCGGCACTTCAGCTGATCATCGCCGGCGACCAGTACAACACCATCTCCAAGCCGAGCGAGATCGTGGCGGCGGCCGCCGCCAACATTGCCATCAAGCTGCTTTCGGGCGAGACGCCGAAGGCCGAGATGACGCTGTACGACACGCCCTCGCAGCTGTTCACGCCGGCGGTGGTGACGCAGGAAAACCTGAAGGCCGAGATCATCGACAAGAAGATCAACACTGCGGCTGAACTCTGCGTCGATCGTTATGCGGAAGGATGCAAGAAGCTGGGCATCGGGAACTGACCGCGACCCTTGCCCGCTCCGCTGCCTGGCCGCCCACGCGGTGGCCAGGCAGCGCTCATCCGACATTTTGAACCGGTTTTGAAAGGCTTCCTGGCATGATCGATACCCCGGACGAACCGGTTCCGGCAGGCGAGCTGGTGCTCAGCCTGCGCGGCGTTTCGAAGAATTTCGGCGCCGTTTCAGCGCTCACCGACATCGATCTCGATGTCCATGCTGGGGAGGTGGTGGCGCTGGTCGGCGACAATGGCGCCGGCAAGTCGACCCTGGTCAAGATCCTGGCCGGCGTGCATCAGCCGAGCTCAGGCACGATCAGTTTTCGCGGCAAGCAGGTGACGCTTGCAGATCCGAGTGCGGCGCTGACGCTCGGCATAGCCACGGTGTTCCAGGACCTGGCGCTGTGCGAGAACCTCGACATCGTCGCCAACATCTTTCTCGGCCGTGAGCTCAACCCGCTGCGGCTTGACGAGGTGGCGATGGAAGTGCGCGCCTGGACGCTGCTCAACGAGCTATCGGCGCGCATCCCAAGCGTTCGCGAAGTGGTCGCTTCGCTGTCGGGCGGCCAGCGCCAGACGGTGGCGATCGCCCGCTCGCTGCTGCTCGAACCCAAGCTCATCCTGCTCGACGAACCGACGGCCGCACTTGGCGTGGCGCAGACGGCGGAAGTGCTCAACCTGATCGAGCGGGTGCGCGACCGCGGCCTCGGCGTCGTCATCATCAGCCACAATATGGAAGACGTGCGCGCCGTCGCCGACCGCATCGTCGTGCTGCGGCTTGGCCGCAACAACGGCATCTTCTCGCCCGACGCCTCGAACCAGGAACTGGTCAGCGCCATCACCGGCGCGTCGAACAATTCGGTATCGCGGCGCGCCGAGCGGAGACAGGCTAGGCAAGACCAAACCCAGGAGCCACGCCCATGAGCCGCGAAGCCGGACAGGCCGCCTCCGTGCCGCCGCAGCTCGACCGCGCCGATGTGCGCGTCAAGCATGAGGCGGGAATCGGCGGCGCCATCCGCAGGTTCTTCGACCGGGTCCGCTCCGGCGATCTCGGTTCGCTGCCGGTGATCGTCGGGCTGGTCATCATCTGGACGGTGTTCGCCAGCATCAATCCGATCTTCCTGTCGAGCAGCAATCTGGTCAATCTGCTGTTCGATTGCTCCACCGTCGGCGTCATTGCGCTCGGCATTGTCTGCGTCTTGATGGTCGGCGAAATCGACCTGTCGGTCGGTTCGATCAGTGGCTTTGCCTCGGCGATGGTGGGCACGCTGTGGGTCAATCAGGGCTGGCCGGTGGCGCTCGCCATTCTGGCCGCTGTCGCTGTCGGCGGCTTCATCGGCGCACTCTATGCGCTGCTGTTCAATCGGCTGGGCATGCCGAGCTTCGTCTCGACGCTGGCCGGCCTGCTGGCGGTGCTTGGCCTGCAGCTCTACATTCTCGGCTCGACCGGCTCGATCAATCTGCCCTACGGCTCGAACCTGGTGAATTTCGGTCAGTTGCTGATGATGCCGAAGTTCGTCTCGTTCGGACTGGCAGCCGTGCCCGGCATCGTCATGCTGGTCACCGGCCTGCGCACCGTTACGCGCCGCCGCGCCGCCAATCTGTCGGCGCCGTCGACCGGCGGCCTGGTTACACGGGCGGTGGTGATCACGGTCATTCTCGAACTCATTGTCTTCTATCTCAACCAGGCGCGCGGCATTCCGTGGATGTTCGGCCTGTTCGTCGGCCTGGTCATATCAATGCATTACGCGCTGACGCGGACCAAATGGGGCCGCTCGATGTCGGCGGTCGGCGGTAACCGCGAGGCGGCAAGGCGCGCCGGCATCAATGTGCGACTGATCTATTCGAGCGCCTTCGTGCTGTGCTCGATGCTGGCCGCTTTCGGCGGCGTGCTGTCGGCGGCCCGCCTTGCCTCGGCCAGCCAGCAGGCCGGCACCGGCGACGTGAACCTTAACGCCATCGCGGCGGCGGTCATTGGCGGCACCAGCCTGTTCGGCGGCCGCGGCAGCGCCTATTCGGCATTGCTCGGCATCATCGTCATCCAGTCGATCGCCAGCGGCCTGACGCTGCTCGATCTGTCCTCGTCGCTTCGGTACATGATCACCGGCGCCGTGCTTGCCATCGCGGTCATCGTCGACTCGCTGGCACGCCGCTCGCGTGTCTCGCATGGCCGGGCCTGAACCCATCAACAGGAAGCAAGACATGAGCCAAGAACTGTCCGGAAAAGTTGCCGCCGTCACCGGCGCGGCATCAGGCATCGGCCTCGAATGCGCCAGGCACATGCTGGCGGCCGGCGCCACCGTGGTGCTGGTCGACCGCGCCGAGGCGACGCTGCAAAAATTGTGCGCCGACCTAGGCCCGAACGCCATCCCGCTGGTCATCGACCTGATGCAGCCGGCCAGCGTCGCCAACATGATGCCGCAGATAATGGAGAAGGCCGGCCAGCTCGACATCTTCCATGCCAATGCCGGCGCTTATGTCGGCGGCGAGGTGGCGACCGGCGATCCCGACGCCTGGGACCGCATGCTCAACCTCAACATCAATGCCTGCTTCCGCTCGATCCAGGCGGTGCTGCCGCACATGATCGAGCGCAAGACGGGTGACATCATCGTCACCAGTTCGATCGCCGGTCTGGTCCCGGTGGTCTGGGAGCCGATCTACACGGCCTCCAAGCACGCCGTGCAGGCCTTCGTCCACACGGTGCGCCGGCAGGTCGCCAAGCATGGCCTGCGCGTCGGCGCGGTAGCGCCGGGCCCGGTGGTGACGGCGCTGGTCGACGACTGGCCGAAGGCCAAGCTAGAGGAAGAACTCGCCGCCGGTGGCCTGATGCAGCCGCGCGAAGTGGCCGAAGCGGTGATGTTCATGCTGACCCGCCCGCGCAACGTGACGATCCGGGATCTGGTGATTTTGCCGCAGAGCAATGATTTGTGAGGCAGTAGGGAATGGGCAATAGGCAATAGGGAAGATGTAGACACAGTCTTACAGGCCCCGCTCAAAAGTGCTTCGCGCGTCCTATCCTACTAACTAATCGCTTACTGCCTACTGCCTACTGCCTACTGCCTATCCCCTATTCCCTGAACCGGAGGTTCCTCATGCCCCATTATCTCGGCATCGATGTCGGCACCGGCAGCGCGCGGGCCGGGGTGTTCGACCACACCGGCACCTTGCTCGCCTCGGCCAAGCGGGACATCGAGGTCTGGCGCGAGGCCGGCGACATTGTCGAGCAGTCGAGCAACGACATCTGGCGGGCGGTGTGCGCGGCCACGCGGGAAGCGGTCGCTCAATCGGGCGTGGCAGCTGAGGCCATCGCCGGCATCGGGTTCGACGCCACTTGTTCGCTGGTGGTGCTGGGCGAGGGCGGCGCGCCGCTGCCGGTAAGCAAGTCCGGCAATTCGGAACGCAACATCATCGTCTGGATGGATCACCGCGCGGTCGAGCAGACGCGCCGCATCAACCGCAGCGGCGAGGCGGTGCTGAACTATGTCGGCGGCGTCATCTCGCCGGAAATGGAAACGCCGAAACTCCTTTGGCTGGCCGAAAACCTGCCCGACACGTTCAACGCCGCCTGGCAGTTCATGGACCTCGCCGATTTCCTCACCTGGCGGGCGACCGGCAGCCTTGCCCGCTCGGTCTGCACGGTGACTTGCAAATGGACCTATCTGGCGCATGAAAGCCGCTGGGACGAGGCCTATTTCCGCACCACCGGACTAGGGAGCCTGGCCGACGAGGGGTTCGCGCGCATCGGCACGCAGATCGTGCCGGCGGGTGCCGCACTTGGCCGCGGTCTGACCGCGCAGGCGGCTGCGGACCTTGGTCTCGTCGCCGGCACCGCGGTGGCGGCCGGACTGATCGACGCGCATGCCGGCGGCGTCGGTACGGTTGGCGCGCGCGGCGCGTTCGGCAGCGTTCTGTCGCGCATGGCCTATGTCTTCGGCACCTCGGCCTGCACCATGTCGTCGACCGCGCAGCCGGCTTTCGTCGACGGTGTCTGGGGTCCGTATTTCTCGGCCATGGTGCCGGGCCTGTGGCTGAACGAGGGCGGCCAATCGGCGGCCGGTGCCGCCATCGATCATCTGGTGCGCATGCACCCCGCGAGCGGCGAAGCAACGGCCAGGGCGCAGGCCGACGGCCTCAGCCTCAGCGCCTGGCTGTCGCTGCAGGCGCAAAGCCGCAACGGGGCAGCGGCGACGCCGGCCCTGGTCGGTGGCATCCATGTCGTGCCGGAATTCCTCGGCAACCGCGCGCCGTTCGCCGATCCGGACGCGCGTGCGCTGATTGCCGGCCTCGATCTCGACACCAGTCTCGACAGCCTGGTCGGGCTCTATGTCGCAGGCGTCTGCGGGCTGGGCTACGGCGCGCGCCAGATCGTGCGGGCCGAGCATGAGAAGGGCATCGCCGTCGACACCATCGTCGTCAGCGGCGGCGCCGGGCAAAGTCCGCTGGTGCGCCAGCTGCTGGCCGACACGACTGGCATGGTGGTGGTGGCGTCGACCTCGCCGGAACCGGTGCTGCTCGGCTCGGCGATGCTCGGCGCCGTCGCCGCCGGAACCTACAAGGACCTGGTCACGGCCATGGCCGGCATGTCGGAACTGGGCGAGGTCTATCATCCCGACGCTACCCTGGCCGGCTGGCATGCCAAGCGCTTCGCGGCGTTCGAGCTGCTGCAGCAGGCCGGCAAGGCCATCCGAGGCTGAAGCGAGCGGCTCCTGTCGGGCTCTGTCAGGAGCGTGGCGAACACCGCTTGGCGATGATGCCGGAAGCTGGCAGCTTTGTTCTGTCGTAGACCCTCCTGCGGCTTGCGACGAGGGCAGGGCGACAGGACCAGGAGGCCGTATGGCAGACGAGAAAGCGCCAGTGCCATTTGCATCGGATGAGGTGCCGTGGACGGAATGGTCCGATGTGCCGCGCTTCGGCGTGCGCTACCGGCATTTGTCGCTGGCCGCATTTGGCGAAACCTATCATGTCGGCGTGGCGATCGAGGAGTTGCCGGCGGGCAAGCAGACCTCGCCGGCGCACTACCACATTTTCGAGGAGGAGCATGTCTTCATCCTCGAGGGGACGCTCACCGCGCATGTCGGCAATGCCGCCTATGTCATGAAGGCCGGCGACTACATCTGCTTTCCGGCCGGGGCGGCGGCAGGGCATTGCCTCATCAACACCAGCGACGCACCCTGCCGCTACGTCATCGTCGGCGAGCGCAACCCGAACGACGTTGTCGTCTACACCGCCTCCAACAAGGTGCTGGTGCGCGCCTTGGGCAGCCGTGCGATCTTCGATCTCGCGGCAACTCGAACCTACTGGGACGGTGAGAGCACCGGCCTCGCCGCCGGCGATCCGTTGCCGTCGGATGTGACGGCCGGTGTCACCAAGGCAGCAGCCATTCCGATCCCGCCGGTCGCCAGCGACGCTGTCGAGTGGAAACAGGAAGGCGAGGGGGCGCGGTTTGGTGGTCAGTCCAAACACCTCACCTATGCCGCCTTGGGACGGCCCGACTACCATGTCGGCGTGCTGATCGAGGCACCGGCCCCCGGCATGCGCCTGGCGCCCAGGCACTACCATATGCTGGAAGAAGAGCATGCGCTGATCCTGGAAGGGCAAGTGACGCTGCTGCTTGGCGAGGAGCGCTATGAGATGAAAGCCGGCGACTATGTCTGCTTTCCGGCCGGCCTGGCGGTTGGACATTCCTTCCTCAACAGCGGTACGGGACCGTGCCGCTATCTGATGATCGGCGAGAAAAACCCCAACGAGGTCTGCGTCTATCCCGATTCCAACAAGATGGCGGTCGACGCCTTGCGCCGGCGCGACGGCATTTTCGATATGGCCGGGGTTAGGCGGTATTGGGATGGCGAAGCGTAGAACTGAAAGTGTCGATATCCGACTCAAATAGCCGCGCTCTGAACGCGAGAACCGTTCGGAGATAGGCGTTGTTGCCACCCTACCTGGGTGACGCTAGTCTGGTTCGGGCACTTCAACGGGGGAGTTGGCGGGGATGCTCCTGCCATTCTTGCGATGGCCTTCACGCTATCACCGCCGCCTTGGCAGGCTGAGATGGGTGGCTTTGTTCGCGCCGTTCATTCTGTTGTCGGGCTATATCGTCTATGGCTTCGTCGGCATTCGGTTTGATACGCCTCTCTCGGTGCTGAGGCACCTTGCCGCGTTCCCGAACTGCACGGCCGCCCGCAGGGGCGAACCTGGCTATTGGCCGACTCACGATGCCGACCATGACGGCATAGCCTGCGAGCCCTGGCACGGGGCAAGCCGACGACACGGGGCAAGCTCCACTGGCGTTCGGGTCCATCGTTACTCGCGTACCGGCCCATAGCCTTTGCCTTGGCTTCACAGCTCCTTCTCCGCCAGTTCCCTGAATTCATCCGGCACCGAGCGCGCCGCCTCCAGCGCCACCGTGCCATAGCCGACCGCCTGTTTGCCGAAGCGTTCGCGGATCTTGTCGATGGCGCGGTCGGCGTCAAAGCGTGCCAGGCCTTTTCGGGTGCCGGGCCTCTGCTTCTCGTCGGCGAGATCGAGCGGCAGTTCGAGCTGTAATTCGAAGCTTTCCTCGAGATGCGAGACCGAGATCGCCAGCAGCGAGATCGTTCTCTCGTGGGGGTTGTCGGCAAGCACGCCGCGCACCAGATCGCCGGCGATCTCGGCCAGCATCGCGGTCGCCGAGATCGGCTGGTCAAGCGTGATCGAGCGGGTGACGGCGCTGAGATCGGCAAAGCGCACGCGCACCGTCACCGTGCGGCCGGGCCGCGCCTTGGCGCGCAGCCGGCTGGCGACGCGGTCGGCCAGATGCAGCAGGGTTGGCACGATGACGTCAGCTACGGCGGGCTTGCGGCCAAGCGCCGATTGCGCGCCGGCCGAATGCGCCCGGCGCTTCGTCTCCAGTTTTCGCGGGTCGCGGTTCCATGACAGCGCGGCGAGCTTTTCGCCGGCGGCGGGGCCGAGCAGCCGCGTCAGCGCGCCGCTGCGCGTCCTGGCCAGCTGGCCGATGGTCTCGACGCCGATTTCCGCCAGCCGCGCTTTGGTCGCCGAGCCGACGCCCCACATCAGCCCGACCGGCAGGTCGTGCAGGAAAGCGAGCTCGCTGCCGGGTTCGACGACCACCAGCCCATCGGGTTTTGCCACCTGCGAGGCGATCTTGGCCAGATGCTTGGTGCGGGCGACGCCGATCGAGATCGGCAGGCCGAGTTCGGCGCGTACCCGGCTGCGGATCGTCGTGGCGATCTCCTGTGGGGAGCCGAACAGATGCGTGCAGCCGGCAACGTCGGCAAAGGCCTCGTCGATGGAGATGCGCTCGACCAATGGCGTAAAATCGTCGAGCACCTTGATCGCCGCGTCGCCTAGCCGCTGGTAATGGCTGAAATTGCCACCGACGAAGATCAGATGCGGGCAGAGTTCGCGCGCCTTGCGCCCGGGCATGCCGCCGCGCACGCCGAAGGCGCGGCCTCGTAGGAAGCGGCGAGCACGACACCGCCGCCCACCGCGATCGGCTTGCCGCGCAGCGACGGATCGAGCAACTGCTCGACCGAGGCGTAGAAAGCGTCGAGATCGGCATGCAGGATGGTGGCTGTCGTTTCCATCCCGACCGCACATCCGCAGTTGCTGATAGATTGGAACAAATAAAGAACAAAGATGGATCATTGTCAAGGGAAGGGCGATTTGTGCGGCAACAGCCATGCCGGTTCCGCCTGAACGCAACCGCCTAGACAATATGCTCCGCTCGCAGCGCCGCTTTCATCCTTTCCAGCGCCGCTTCGCCGCCTGCCGCCAGTTCGTCGGCAATCCTGGCCAGCTTATCGTCGGCCTTGCGGTGCTTGCTGCCCCAGGCGCCGAGCGTCGCCAGCACCGGCAAGAGGTCGATGCCTGCTTCGGTCAGCCGGTAGACGGTTCTCAAGCCATGCGTCGGGTCGTCGCTTCGGGTGAGGATGCCCTCCTCCTGAAGCGTTTGCAGTCGCTCGGCCAGCGTGCGCGAGGAGATGCCTTCGTCGGATTGCAGGAATTCGCGAAAGTGCCTTTTGCCGGCGAAGGCCATGTCGCGGATGATGAGCAGCGTCCAGCGGTCGCCGATCAGTTCGAGCGACAGGTTGATCGGGCAGCCGGATTTTTCGCGCGTCGACATCTATGGTTCCATTTTTAAATCACTTTACTATTGACATCGTTTTGGCCTTGCGTCAACGGTTCCAAATGTAAACTGTTTTGCGATGGCCCTGAGGAGAATGACGGTGAAAAAGCTGGTCCTGCAGATGCAGATGTCGGTCGACGGCTTTGTCGGCGCCAATGAGGACCATTCCTGGCAGCTCTGGGAGTGGGGTGACGAGAGCGCCTGGGACGGTGCGCTGAAGCAGGACTTTAACGCCGTCTTCGCAGGCGTCGATACCATCCTGCTCAGCCGCAAGATGGCGCAGGAGGGCTATCTCACCCATTGGGGCAATGCGGCGAAGAAGTTTCCGCGCGATCCGTTCTACGCCTTTGCGCAGCGCATCGTCGACTCCCGCAAGGTGGTGCTCAGCAACAAGCTCAAGCAATCGGCCTCGGAGCCGGCTTGGGAGCGCACCAGTTTGGCCAGCGGCGACCTGCCGCGCGAAGTCAATGCGCTGAAAGCGGGCGAGGGCGGCGACATGGCGGTGTTCGGCGGCGCCGGTTTCGCGTCGGCGCTGATCGCGGCCGGGCTGGTCGACGAGTTCCAGCTTTTCATCAACCCGGCGGTGCTGGGTGCGGGCCGCCGGATTTTCGATCAGGGTGGTTTCCAAAACCTAAGGCTGCTCGGCTCGACGGCCTATGCCTGTGGCATGGTGGTCAGCCGCTATGCGCCGGCGGGGTGAGGGGGACCTCCATCTTCTCCCTGCTCACTTCGCATCGTGAAAAATAATCCCGACCGTGTGGCGCATGCCTGAGCGCAGCCGGCTGACGCCATGGCGCAGGTTGACTCGGTAATTGCCTTTGGTGCCCTGCACCGGCCGGTTGTGAACGGCGAAGACAACGGCGTCGCCCTGGCGCAGCGGCACCACTTCGACCCGGCTCTGCATGCGCGGGCGCTGCTCGGTCAGCGCGAACTCGCCGCCATTGAAATCCCGGCCCGGTTCGGAGAGCAGGATCGCCACCTGCAGCGGAAAGGCGAGGTCGCCATAGAGATCCTGGTGCAGGCAGTTGAAGTCGCCAGGCACATATTGCAGCAGCAGCGGCGTCGGCCGTGTCTGGCCGGCGGCATGGCACTGATCGAGAAACGCGGCATGCGTCGCGGGATAACGCATGGCCTGCCCCATGCGCTCGTTCCACCGATTGGCGACCTCGGCCAGCCTGGGATAGAGCGCGCTGCGCAGGCCACCCAGGAGGTCGGGCAAGGGATAGCGGAAATAGCGGTACTCGCCCTTGCCGAAGCCATGCCTGGCCATATGAATGTGGCTGCGGAAATATTTCTCATCCGAATAGAGGTCGGCGATCCGCCGGCACTCCTCGGGCGACAACAGCTTTTCGATCACGGCACAGCCGAAGCCGTCGAGTTCGGCGGCAAGGGCGGGCCAGTCGTAATCGGCGATGCGCGTCCCGGCGGCTTCAACCGCCGATGCGGCAACCTTGGCATGGGCGTTCATATCGTAGCCTCCTTGTCGAGCAGCGCGCGTTTGCGTTCGACACCCCAGCGGTAACCGGCCAGTGAGCCGTCGGCGCGGACGACACGGTGGCAGGGAATGCCCAGCGCGATTGCGTTGGCCGCACAGGCCGTCGCCACGGCGCGGGCGCCGTTCGGCTGGCCGAGACTGCGGGCCAGTGCGGTGTAGGTGATGGTGGCGCCGCACGGGATGCTGCGCAGCACATCCCAAACCTGTTGCTGGAATGGCGTGCCGTGGCGCAGGTCGAGCGGGAGGTCGAGGCCGACGCTGGGCGTCTCGATGAAGCGCGCGATTGCCGCGAGATCGTCGCGCAAGGTGGCCTCGTCTTCGACCAGTACCTTGCCCGGGAAGCGATGGCCAAGGTCCTGCTCCAGCGCCTCTGCATCCGAGCCGATCAGGATGGCGCAGACGCCGATATCGCTGCGCGCGGCGAGGATGTTGCCGATCGGGGATTCGCCGATGGCATAGCTTATGGTGTCGAAGGCATTGGGGACGCTCGCCGGCGGCGCCATTTGGGTTTGCGTGAGGTTCATTGCGTTTACTCCTTTGTCTGTGCGTGAACCCTACAGAGACGGCTTCTCGCGCTCACTCCGGTGCTTGCTTTCAAATTCGAATTTCGAAGGTAGGCGAACCGTTCTACGCGACACGAGTAACAGCGACCTCGCCGAGCAAAAACACCTCACCCGTCAACAACCGCAGCTCGATCTCGCCGGCCGCGGTGCGGCTCCATTCGGCTCTGCCGTGATCGACCATCTCGCCAATGGCCGCCATCACCAGTAACTTCGAGCCCTCGGCGCGCCGGCTGCCGACAGCTTGGGTCCGGCTGGTCGCATCGGTGGTGGGAGACCTTGCCATCGCGCGCATTGCCGGTCCTCGTCAGGCCCGCATTGACCGGTTGGCATTGTCGGACGCCGCCTCACGCTCCAGCAGTGCGCGCTTGCGCTCAACGCCCCAGGCGTAGCCGGACAGGGCGCCATCCCTGCGGATCACGCGGTGGCAGGGAATGGCGACGGCATGATTGTTGGCGGCGCAGGCGGCGGCGATGGCGCGGGTTGCCTTCGGCGCACCGATGCGCTGCGCGATCTCGGCATAGGAAACCGTGCGGCCGACGGGGATGTCTTGTAAAGCCTGCCAGACACGCTGCTGGAAGGCGGTGCCGCGCACGTCGAGCGGCAAATCGAGACCGAGCGCCGGAACCTCGACGAAACCGACGACGCGGGCGACCAGCGCCTCGTAGTCGCGGTCGCCGCCGATCAGCCGTGCCCTGGGGAAACGGTCCTGCAGGTCGCGCACCAGCGCGTCGGGATCGTCGCCGAGCAGGATCGAGGCGACGCCCTTTTGGCTCGACGCGACCAGGATGGTGCCGAGCGAGGTCTCGCCGACGGCGAAGCGAATCTCTTCATCGGCGCCGCCGGCGCGATAGCGCGTCGGCGTCATGCCGAGCATGCCAGTGGATTTCTCATAAAAACGTCCGCTCGAATTGAAACCGGCATCGTAGATCGCCGTCGTCACGCTGGCGCCGTCTTCCAGCCCCTGGCGGACCCTGGCGGCGCGGTGCGCGGCGGCATAGTCCTTCGGTGTCAGCCCGGTGACCGCCTTGAAGATACGATGGAAGTAACCGGCGCTGCGGCCGGCGGCATCAGCCAGTTCAGCCAGCGACGGTTCTTCTTCGCCCTGCTCGATCCTGCGGCAGGCATCGGCGACCATCGCGGCATTACCGGCCTCGAGCGATGGGCCATCCGGGTTGCAGCGCCGGCACGGGCGAAAGCCGGTGGCCTTGGCCTGATCGAGCGTGTCGTGCAACTGCACATTTTTCGGATTGGCGCGCCGAGACGGGCAGGAAGGCCGGCAATAGACGCCGGTCGTCGCCACCGAATACCAGAACTCGCCGTCTGCCGATTTGTCGCGGGCGACAATGCGCGCCCAGCGCGGATCGTTGGCAACCGGCAGCGGCGTGGCTTTCAGATTCTTGGCCAGGGTGATGAACATGGCCGCATTGAAGCCGAGGGAAAACGGCCCGGCCACCCGTTTCCTGCAAAGAACACCCGGCTCTCCTAGGCCGCGCGCTTAGGCTCCACGGCGAACGGGCTGAGCCCGAGCCAGGTCTGCATCTTCCTGCCGATGGCCTGGTCGCCGGTCAGGGCAACCTTCGCACCGGCCTTCTCGACGGTCAGCAATCCCATCCAGATCGCCGTCATCGTGTGCAGGTCGGTCGAGACGTAGAGGTCGACGTCGAAACCCGGATCGTACCAGCACAGATCGACCTCGCCGTGCTTCTCGACGATCAGCCACCATGACCGTTTGGACGCCGGCAGGTCCTGATACAGAAATTGTATCACCGTGCGTCCCTCGGGCAGCGGCGAGGGGTTCAAATTGCGCCGCATGTCCCACATCAGCAATGACGGATCGAGGTTCTTGAGCGACAGCCGGGACTCGACCCATTTCTGCCCCCAGAAGCCCATCGCCTCGACGACCGGGCGCAAATCGCGGCCGGCCTCCGTCAGCCGATAATCGAAGATCCCCTTCTCGCCCCGGACCTCCCCGCGCTCGACGATCCCGGCGATCTCAAGCTCCTTCAGCCGTTGCGACAGAAGGGTTGGCGACATTTTGGGGACACCGCGGCGCAGGTCGTTGAAGCGGGTCGAACCCGCCACCAATTCGCGCATCAGCACCATCGTCCAGCGGGTGCACAGCACCTCCGCGGCCATCGATAGCGGGCAGAACTGTTTGTATCCGTGCTGGTTCATGATTGCGCCTCTCCCTCCAACCTGGCCGAACATTAGGCGCTCATGAATGAAGCGGCCAGTACGGAAACTGTACTGCCCCAGTACAGATCGCGGACTGGTTGGCGAGCGCCTTGCCATGCGAGCCCTTTGGCCGGTTGCACGGGATACCCTGTGCGCCGCAACCAGGAGACTACCATGACCGCTTACGTTATCGCAGACATCAAGATAAACGACCCGCAGTGGGTGCCGACCTACGCCGCATCGGTGCACGACCTCGTCCACAAGCATGGCGGCAGATATCTGTCGCGCAGCGGTAATGTGAAGACGCTTGAAGGCAAGCCGCTCGACACCACGCTGATCGCCCTGATGGCGTTCCCGTCGGAAGCGGCGGCCCGCGCCTTCGCCAACGATCCGGCCTATGCGCCCTTCGTTTCGGCCCGTCGGGGCGGTAGCGACAGCCGTTTCCAGATGATCGACAACACCGATCTGGCTGGAACGATCCCGTATCTGCCGAAGGGATGATCCTTCCCGGTAGCGTCACATCGATTTCGGGATCTCCAAGCAACAACAGTCACAGCGCTTGCCCGCCGGGCCTCCGTATTTTTCGGCGGCCGGCCAGCTGGGCTTTTTCAAGAAGAATGGAATGAAGATGATATCGAACTTTCACAATAAGCTTATCATGGCCGGGGCCATGCTGGCTGTCTGCACCACCTTCGCACAGGCGCATCAGGAAGCCGCCGCGCCGGTGGCCGGCCTCAATCCGCTGGCCGACAAGGTGCGGGCCGCCAACAGCCGGTTTCTCGACGTCAAGGCCGCTACATCAGAGGGCTATGCGCCCATTCCCTGCGCCAGCGGCATCACCGGCGGCGCCATGGGCATCCACTATGTCAACGGCGGATATCTGAAGGACGACAAGATCGATATCGCCCGGCCTGAGGCCGTGATGTACGAGCCGATGGCCGACGGCACGCTGCAACTGGTGGCGGTCGAATACATCACCTCGAAGGGGCCGGCGTCGCTGGACGGACAGCTGTTCAATTTCAACAGCGCGCCCAACCGCTATGGCCTGGGCGAATTCTACGAACTGCATGTCTGGGCCTGGAAGGGCAACCCGACCGGCACTTTCGCCGACATGAACCCGAAAGTGTCATGCGAACACACGATGGCGCCGAGCCAGTAAGCAATGAAGCCAGGCGGCGTCAATGCCGCCTGGTCGCCCTCCGTGACAGTTGGCAGCTCCGGCCCAGCGGCCGCTTTCGGCGAGGAAAAGCCGGGGAGGTGCGTGCCGCTGGCGCTCCTCGCGGCGTCAGGCAGGTACGGTCTTTATGCCGCTTGATCCGGGATCGCCAATCCCACCTCGGCGGTATCCCGGCTCGCTTGCGGCAAGACGAAGCGTCCCGTCACGTACCAGAGCAGGGACACCACGAGAATCGAGAGATAGCCATCCACGGCATAGTGCCAGCCGGTGTAAACCGAACCGAACAGGATGAAGGCCGCGAAGGACCAGCCGGCGGTTGCCCACCGGCGGCCGAATTGGGCCAGGAAGAATGCGTTGAGCGTGGCGATCGCAACATGCATGCTGGGCATGGCCGAGATGCCGCCGCCGAGTTCCGGGCGGCCACTCTGGTAGGCTGTAAACAGATAATCGGCGTACAGATGGACCGACGCGCCGTAGCCCTTCTGCGCCAGGGCGGCCTGCAGCGCGACAAACCGGTCGCCGCCGTAGATTTGGTCGTGGAATATCGGGCCGGCGGACGACAGCAGGGTCGCAAGAACGGTGCCGCACAGCATCGTGGTCAGCGCGAATGCCCATAGGTAGCGCAAACGCCCGACCGGATTGTTCCAGAAGGCGACGAAGAGCACGGCGCCGAACCATTGCAGAAGCCAGCCATAACCATAGCCGGCGAAAATGGCGACCGACACCGGTTCGGAAAAGATGCTGTGCGCCCATGTCCAGGGATCGGCGCCATGCAGCCGAAGATCGAGGTCCGCCAGGGCGCGGTCGGCGTAGAACGGCACCATGTCCGGGATGGCGACCTTCAAGGTGGTGAATGCGGTGACGCCGAGAAAGAACAAGAAGATGACGGGTGCGGCTGCAAGCCAGCGGTGCCTGAGTACGCCGAGGATGAACCTCGTCGGCGCATGCCGGGCAAATGCCAGCCCCGCCACACCAAGGCCCGCCGCCAGAAGCGCGGGCAGGAAAAAGGCGAACGGCTTGGCATAGGATTGCGCCAGATGCAGGTAGCGGTCCGGCTGCAGGCAAACAGCGGTCACGGCATAGGTCAGACACAAGGCAACCAGCAGCCAGCCGCTCCTGGTTGTCGCGATGTCGAGGTCAAGGATGGCAGCTGGGCGGCGATTGTTGCCGTGCTGACCTGTGTGCTCACTCATCGAAGGACATCCCGCCGTTGTCCAGAAAAATAATTGGATTATTTCGCAGGCGATATATTACCATCAGGTTACACTTGTGTGCGAATAGATCTCCAAATATTAGACCGATAGATGCCTGTTGGCAAAGAGTCTGTTTACGAAAGCGTTGCGCCGCCCTCTTTGTCTCTGCATGGGCTCATCGGCGCCGCCGATGATCCGGGATCATCGGATTGGCCGATGACCTGGAGCCATGACTAGGAAGATCCGGCCGATGCGAAACTCCGGTTCTTGCCGGCCAATCGAAGAGCAGAGGCGGCAGGCGGGGAGCCAACAAAGCAGCCCGCCATCGCCGCGGTAACTGTTTCTTCTCTGGTTTTGCCGCAGATTGCCCCGCGGTGGAGCAGGCGAAGCAGACGATGGCGCGTCAGGGCAAGAAAAGTCGCAATGGAACGTTCTGGGCCAAGGCCCTGGAGCGCGCCCATCTTGGCGTCTGGGACTGGGATCTTGTGACCGGCGACTGCTTCTATTCCGCGACCTGGGCGCGGATGCTGGGCTACGATGAGAGCGAACTTGCCGACACCAGCGACCTGTGGCTGCAACTGACCCATCCTGACGACCGCGAGCGGGCGCTGGCCAGCGGCGACCGCCACATTGCCGGCCTGACCGACACCATCGAGACCGAATTGCGGCTGAAGCACAAGCAGGGACACTGGGTGTGGGTGCTCGATCGCGGCGGCGTCGTCGAGCGCGACGCGATGGGAAAGCCGCTCAGGCTGATGGGTGTGCAGACCGACATCTCCAAGCAGAAAGCCGCAGAAGCCGAACTCGAGCAGGTCAATGTGCGCTTCCGCCTGGCGCTCGCCGCCAGCGGTACCGGCATCTGGCACCACGACCTCGCCACCGGCAAAAGCTATTGGGACGAACGCACCAGGGAGATTTTCGGACTTGTCTCCGACACCGCCGAAGTCGAGCGCGACCACTGGTTCGGCTATCTGCATCCGGACGACAAGGAGGCCGCGTCGCGCGCACATCTGGTGCCGCTCGAAACGGACAAGGTCACCGCGGTGCAATACCGCATCGTCCGACGCGACGGAGAGGTCCGGCACATAGAATCCCTGCTGCGTTTCATCGCCGACCCGCAAATCCCGGACCGCCGGCTGGCGGGGCAGATCCTGGGCACGGTGCGCGACATCACCGAAGACAAGCAGCGTGAGCAGGAACTTGCCTATGCGGCCCGCCACGATGCGCTCACCGGTCTCTGGAACCGTGCCGCGTTCGACCGGCTGCTGGCCGATCATATCGCGGCCGCGCAGCGGCTGCCGCTCTCCGTGTTCTATGTCGATCTCGACTACTTCAAGGCGCTCAATGATTTTGCCGGCCACGCGGCCGGCGACCTGGCACTGAAAAGCGTTGCCCAAGGCATTCTGGGCTGCCTTCCCCCGACGGCGCATGCCGCGCGCCTGGGCGGTGACGAGTTCGCGCTGCTGATGCCCAATTGCGATACGGCGCAGGCCGGGCGGCTGGCCGCCGCGGTACTTGCAGCGGTTCGCGATGCCGAACTAGGATCGACGGCCACGTCGCGCAAGCTGGCGGCCTCGATCGGCATCGCTTTCGTCGATGATGCAAACACGACGGTGGCCGACGCGCTGGCCTGCGCCGACGACGCCTGCTACGCGGCCAAGGCCGCCGGGCGAAACCGATTTGCCGTCTTCTCCACCGATACGGCATCGGGTTCGGGTGGCCTCAACGCGGCGCGCGTCGTCGCCGATACGGTCGATGCCATGGAAGACGGGAGGCTGAAGCTGTTTGGCCAGGAAATCCATCGGCTGGGCCGTCCCTGGCTGGAAAGCCGCCATGTCGAAGTGTTGGCCAGGCTCGCCGCCCGCAACGGCCGGCTGGTGCCGCCCGGCGAGTTCATTCCGGTGGCCGAGCGGTTCGGCATCGCGTCGCGGCTCGACCGCTGGATCATCCGCAACGCGCTGTCGCGGCATGGTGCCGCCTTGCGTTCGGGGGCGTTGACGCTTGGCTTCAATCTGTCGGCGCAGACGCTGAGCGACCCGCAGCTTTGGGACTTCGTGGACAACGTCATAGAAGAAACCGGGGCGCCGCATTCGGGCATCGGCTTCGAGATCACCGAAACCGCCGCCGTCACCAATTTCGACGCCGCCGAACAGTTTGTGCGCAAGGCGCGCGAGCGGCGCTGCCGGGTCAGCCTCGATGATTTCGGCGCTGGTATGAGCTCGTTCGAATATCTCCGGCGGTTCCCCGTCGACACGATCAAGATCGACGGCTCCTTCATCGAACACATCACGCAAAGCCGCTTTGACCGCGAGATCGTGCTGGCCATCACCAGCATTGCCCGCAGCCTTGGCTGCGACGTGGTCGGCGAGAAGATCGAACGGCAGGAAACGCTGGCCATGTTGAGCGACATGGGGGTCGCCTTCGGCCAGGGATTTTTGCTGCACCGGCCGGAGCCGCTGGAGCGGATTGTCGTGCGTGCGACCAAGGGAGCGGCGGCCCGCAAGGCATCGTGATCCGGGTGCGGCGAGTTTCAGGCCAGGCCGGACTGACCTGAAACTCGCCACAGTCTATCCGGTTCGCCGCGCCGTTGATTGCGGAAACTCCAGCACTCCAGCCTCGGGTCGCCTGTGCTGCGCCTCCGTCACCGCTTCGATCAACAGATCGAGCGCTTCACAGGCCGTGCGACTCGTCTCGTCGTTGCCTTGCAGATAATGATAGGCGCGTTCGAGGTGGATGCGGGCGGCTGAAAAATCGCTGGTCAATGGTCCCTCCATGATCCCGCCCTAGAAGACCTTGCCGGAGACGAGGGAACGCCGGGTAAATATCCACAAGCGGCTTTTATTCAAATGCCGCCGAATGTTGCGGGGAGGCGCGCTGCCGATCCCCCGTGTGGGGGAGATGTCCAGCAGGACAGAGGGGGCGCTGTCCCGCCGACCTGAACAATCAGATTTTCGACCTGTTTCGCAGCCTGCATTGATGAGATTGACGATCAGAGAGGCTTGCGATCTGTCACGCCTCCCTCTGCCCTGTCGGGCATCTCCCCCACACGAGATTGGCGGTTTCACCGCCGCATGATTAGACTGTCAATTCCTGCGCAAGGTGAGACCGATGATCGTCCAGGCCTGCATCAACGGCGCGCGTCCGCGCGATTTCCACCCGAAGCTGCCGCTGACTGCCGAGGCAATGGCCAGCGATGCGGCAGCCTGCGTCGCCGCTGGAGCGGCCGAACTGCACATCCATCCGCGCGGCACTGACGGGCGCGAAAGCCTGGCAGCCGTCGATGCCACCGTGCTGGCGGTGCGCCGGACCTGCCCGGGAACACTGGTTGGCGTGTCGACCGGCGCCTGGATCGAGGACGACGTCGAGCGGACCCGCACGGCGATCGCAGGCTGGCGAGGCCTGCCCGACTATGCCTCGGTCAACGTGTCCGAACCGGATGCGCCCGCCGTGATGGAACTGCTGCGCCAGCGTGGAGTCGGCATCGAGACGGGGCTTGCCGTCGTCGCCGATGCCGAGCGCTTCGTAGCGCTTGCCGGCCACGACCAGGTGCTGCGCATTTTGATCGAGATCGACATCCAGGACCTGTCCGCTGCACTCGACGAAGCGCATGGCATCGTCGCCGTGCTCGAGCGCGCCGGGGTACGGCGGCCGATCCTGCTGCATGGCGTCGATGCAACTGTCTGGCCCTTCATCAAGGTTGCGCATCGCAAGCGCTGGTCGACACGGGTCGGGCTGGAAGACGGCAAGACGCTCGCCGATGGAACTGTGGCGAAGGACAACGCGGCGATCGTCGCTGCCGCCGTGGCGATCTTTCGCGGCTAGTTTTCCAGAATGATCTGGATCGCCTTATCCACCACCGGATGCAAGCCGCTAGCCTGGAAGGACAGTCGGTTGCCGGAGCCGACATTGCTGGTCATGGCGATGGTCAGCTCTGAGATCGGGTCATGCAGCATGACGGCGACGTAGCCGGGGATACTGCCCTGGTGGCCGTAAAAGGCGCGGTTGGCGTAGGCGCTCTGGAACATGCCGGCGCCGGTCTCGCGCATGGGGGTGCCCGGAAAACTCGCTGGCACGCGGTGTTCGAACATCTCGGCGAAGAACGGCGGCGACAGCACTCTGCCGGAAAAGAGGCCGCGCATGAAGCTCACCATGTCGGACGGCGTCGACACCATGTCGCCGCAGCCATAGGCGGCGCCGAACGGGAAGGAATCGGAGGAATCCTGCAGCGCATCGGAGTAAGGCATCACGCCATCCATGCGCCACATCTCGCCGCCCGAGGCGATATCGGTGGGCGCATTCGCCGCCGGCGGCGGCCGGTGGTAATAGCCGCGCACCATTGACTTTTCCGGAAAGGCCTCGGTGGCCGGCGACCAGGTATTCTTGAGGCCGAGCGGCTGCAGCACTGCATTTCTGACATAGCCGCCCAGCGACTGGCCTGTCACCGCCTCGATCACCATGCCGGCCAGCACATAGCCGGTGTTGTTGTAGACGGCGGGTCCGCCCGGCGCCTTCTGCTTGTCGGAAGCGAAGGCGATGTCGACCAGTTGCCGCGGCGTCCATTGCCGGCTCGGATCCATCGGAATGTAATATTCGAACTCCGGCAGGCCGCTGCGGTGGTTGATCAACTGGCGCACCGAAATGTCTTTTGCTTCCGGCAGGTAGGGAAACCAGCCGGAGATCGGCGCTCCGAGATCGAGCTTGCCGTCCTGGGCGAGCTTGGCCAGGGCCGCGGCAACGAAGGTCTTGGTGCAGCTGCCGATCTTGAACAGGCGTTCAGGCGAGACGGCAATGCCATGCTCCCGGTCGGCGAGGCCGGCGGTCAGGCCGGTTGGTGCGGCGCCAATGGAGTATGCGAGTGATGCGCCTACTGCGCCATCGGTGAGATAGGTCTTGAGGAGGGCGTTCAGGTCTTCACACATGGATTCTGCTTTCGCCGCTAAATTGCTGGTTTCATAGATGTCGGTGCGTCCTCGGGCCGAGCCCGAGGGCAGGGTCGCCAAGCTTCACTCCGCCATATCGACGGCGGCAAAGTTCTGCCGGCCGAAGGGGTCGAGCACGTAGTTGAGCACGCTCTTGCGGATCGGGATCGCCACCACCGAATGGGCGATCGGCGCCACCGGCACCTCAACCTTCAGGATCGCTTGCGCCCTGGCATAGATGTCGGCGCGCTGTTTCGGATCGGCGGCGACGCGGCCGTCCTGCAGCAGCTTCTCGAAGGCCGGATCGCACCAGCGCGAGCGGTTGGAGCCGCCCTTCACGCCGTCGCAGGAAAGCAGGTAGCTCAGCATGTTGTCGGGGTCGCCATTGTCGCTGCTGCCGCCGAGCAGGTAGGCGTCCTGTTCGCCCGCCGCGGTGCGCTTGAGATATTCGCCCCATTCAAAGCTGACGATCTCGGCCTTGACGCCGACTTTCGCCCAGTCGGCCTGGATCATCTCGGCCATGCGCTTGGCATTGGGATTGTACGGCCGCGATACCGGCATCGCCCACAGGCTGATTTTCAGGTCGCTCTCGTGGCCGGCTTCCTTCAGCAGCGCCTTCGCGCCATCCGGGTCATAGTCGATGCCGGCATCGGTGACGGCGCCGATCTGCGCCGGCGGCACGACGCTGCCGGCGACCGTGCCGGCGCCGGCATAGACGGCGTCGACGATCGCCTTGCGGTCGACGGCCTTGGCCAGCGCCATGCGCACGCGCACATCGCCGAGCGGCTGATGTTCGACATTGAAGCCGAGAATGCCAATGTTCTGGCCCTTGAGGTCGAGCACGGTGATGTCGGGATCGGTGCGCAAATCGGCGACGGCGCTTGGCGGGGGCGGGGCGGCGACCTGGCACTCATTGGCCTTGAGACGCTCGACGCGCGTGGTCGGTTCGGGCGTAACGGCGAAGACCAGAGTGTCGATCTTCGGCGCGCCGCGCCAATAATCCTTGTTGGCGGCGTAGCGGATCTGGCTGTCGGGGACATAGGCCTGCAGCACGAACGGGCCGGTGCCCACGGGCTCGCTATCGATCAGTTCCGGCGTGCCGGCGGCGACCATCTTTTCGGTCTGCTCCAGGGACAGGATGGAGAGATAGTCGAGCGCAATGCCGGGCAGGAAGGTGACATTGGCAGCCGTCAGCGTGAAGCGCACGGTGTGGTCGTCGACCTTGTCGATCTTGTCGATCAGCGTGCCCATGCCCAGTGCGTTGAAATACTCGTAAGCGCCGCCGCCGAGCTTGTGGTAGGGATTGCTGGCGTCGCGCTGGCGGTTGAAGGTGTACAGCACGTCGTCGGCATTGAACTCGCGCGACGGTGTAAAGTGGTCGTTCGACTGGAATTTCACGCCGTGGCGTAGGTGGAATGTGTAGATCTTGCCTTCGGCTGAGACCTCCCAGCTTTCGGCCAGCGCCGGCCCGACCTCGGTCGTGCCAGGCTTGAACTCGACCAGCCGGTTGAAGATCGTCTTGGCGGCGGCATCCATGGTGGAGTCCGCCGTGCCGATCGCCGGGTTGAAGGTCTCGGGATTGGCTTCCGAGCAATAGACCAGGGTTTTGGCGTAGGCCTGTCCGCCGAGAAGGACGGATGAGGCCAGCAGGGACGAGGTAAGCACTGCGCGCAGAACGGATTTCATCGCAAACGCTCCTGATGACACTTTACGGGTTGAGGGAAGGGCAGGCCGGTGAAGTTCATGGCGTCGCCGCCGGGGTGATGAAACGGTTGGGCGCAAGCGCGGCGGACGTGATACCGCGTGCCGTGAGATCGTCCGGCAGCGGCTGGCCGCGCAGCAGCACTGAGCCCAGCCGCGCCAGCGTCAGCGACACCTGGAAACCGTAGCCGCCCTGGCCGCCAAGCCAGAAGAAGCCGGGCAGGCGAGGGTCGAAGCCGATGACCGGCGTGCGGTCAGGCGAAAAGGTGCGCAGGCCCGCCCAGGGCGTCGACGGACGGCCGATGCGCAGCGACGTCGCCTGTTCGATGCGGTCGACGGCGATCGCGACGTCGATGTCTTCCGGATAGGCGTCGCAGGGTTCGGAATCGGTCTCGTCGGCCAGCGAGCCGATCAGCCTGCCGGCATCGGGCTTGAAGTAGAATTGTTCATGCAAATCGACCACCAGCGGCCAGGCGCTGATGTCCGTGCCGGCGGGCGGATCGAACAGGAAGGCGGTGCGGCGCTTGGGCCGGAAGCCGAGACCGGAGAGACCGGCCAGCCCGGCGACGACATCGACCCAGGCGCCAGCGGCGTCGACGACGATGTCGGCCTGGTAGGCGCCGACACTGGTGGTGACGCTGAAGCCGTTTGCGAAGCGGGAAATCTCCAGCACTTCCTCGCCGGTGCGGATCACGCCGCCGCCGGCCTTGAGCGCGGAGGCTGAAGCAGCAAGCATCTTTCCCGTGTCGACATCGAGCGCGCCGGGTTCATGCACGCCGCCGCAGGTGGTTGCCGTGGCGATGACCGGCACCAGCGCGGTGACTTCTGTTGCTGACAGGCGGCGCACGCTCGGCACCAGCGCCTGCATCTCGGCCGCCATGCGGTCGACGGCTGCACTGTCTTCGACACCGCCGACATGCAAGGCGCCGCGCCGGTGGGCGGCGAAGCCGCCATCGATGATCGCCTGCCGGCTGGCCAGCGACAGCGCCCGCACCAGTGCATTGCCATAGGTTTCTGAAAACAGCGCCGCCGAGCGGCCGCTGGCGTGATAGCCGAGATGCGGCTCGCGCTCGAGCACTGTGACCTCGGCCCAGGGCTGCACGGCAGCCGCCAGCGAAAGGCCGGCAATGCCGCCGCCGATGACGACGATTTTTTGGAGAGACTTGGACTGCATGCCCTAGGGGTAGAAATAATTTCGTATCCAGTCAATATTTAGCGTATAAGAAAATTGTTGGTGTTGTTGATGGCGGCAGAGAGTTGGACTACCTAGGGTGGACTGGCGGCTCGATGGGCCGCGCAACGGAGCTGACGATGTCGGAGCAACCGAACCTCGGTGATTGTCTGCGCGGCTTGAGGAAAACGCATGGCTGGACCTTGCAGGAGGTCAGCACGCTGACCGGCGTCGCGGTGTCGACGCTGTCCAAAGTCGAGAACGACCAGATGTCGCTGAGCTACGACAAGCTGCTGCAGATCTGCGAGGGGCTGAACATCCATGTCACCGAGCTGCTCAGCGGCGACCGCAAGCAGCCGGCCGCGCGCACCCGTCGTTCGGTGACTTCGCAGTCCAACACGCTGCGCCAGCTGACCCGCAACTACGACTACCGCTATCTGGCCACCGATCTGGTGCGCAAGCGCATGGTGCCGATCCACGCCTATGCACGCGCCCGCACGCCGCAGGAATTCGGCCCGCTGACCAGGCATGCCGGCGAGGAATTTTTGATCGTGCTCAAGGGCGAGATCGAACTGCACACCGACCAGTACGCGCCGGTGCGGCTGAAACAGGGCGACAGCGTCTACATCGATTCCACCATGGGTCATGCCTACCTCTCGGTCGGCGAGGGCGACGCCGAGATGCTGTGCGTCTGCTCCGGCGACGAGCCTGATATGGAAGGCACGCTGCTGAGCGTGCTGGAGACGGTGGAGGGGTAGGGACTAACATTCTCGATGGCTGCGCCGCCCCTCATCTGGCTGCCGCCATCTTCTCCCCCCACGAGGGCAGGGCTATCGCATATGGAATTCCTGAGATGTCTGCCCGGCACGGACCCCCACCCCTAACCCCTCCCCACAAGGGGGAGGGAGACTTCCGTTGGCACTGACCCGGGAGAATCGCCTGTCTTTTCGGCGCCAAGAAGAATTAAAGGCACGCGGCAGCGTTCCCTCCCCCTTGTGGGGAGGGTTAGGGTGGGGGTTCTTCCTCGCAAGAATCCATATGCGATAGCCCTGCTGTAAACGGGGAGAAGGACGATCCTATTGACGGGCGGCGCTGGCTTCGACAATTGAGCCCCCACTACATCGCAACCACACGCCCCATTCCCCGCCGAACCGCCTCGCGATAGGCGAGATCGGCCGCCACCATGTCCTCCATAGCAACGCCCATGGCCTTGTAGACGGTGACCTGATCGGCGCTAACCCGTCCCGGCCGCCGCCCGAGCAGCATGTCGCCGAGCTCGGTTCCGGTTTGCGGATCGAGGTCAGCGAGTTCGCAGGAGCCGACCGGCGTCGGGGCAAAGGCCTCCCTGGTCTCGACGAACAGGCTGGCCCTGCCGATAAGCTCGACCGGCAGTTCGCCGCCGGGCGGGGCGACGCCGACCGATGAGATGTGAGTGCCGGGCCGCACCCAGTCGGCCGAGATCACCGGCGCATAGGAATGCGTTGCCAGGCAGACGACGTCGGACGAACGCACCGCGGCCTCGATATCGGCGACGGCGACGACGCCGGGATGCTGCGCGGCAAGCGCCTGCGCATCGGCGAATTCCTTCGAGACGACGCGGATCTCGGTGAAGTCGCGCACCAGCGGCAGAAGATTGAGATGCTGGCCGGCCTGCACACCGGCGCCGACCACCGTCGCGACCTTGGCGTCGCGGCGGGCGAGTTCACGCACCGAGAGCACGGCGGAGCCGGAGGTGCGCACGGCGGTGATGTAGGTGCCGTCCATGACGCAGACCGGCATGCCGGTCTGCGGATCGAACAGATGGATGGTGGCGAGGTGGCTGGGGATGCCTCTGGCGACGTTGCCCTCGAAGACGTTGACGATCTTCACCGTCAGATGCATGCCTGCCATCCATGCCGACATCGCCAGCGAATAGCCGACCTGCGGAATGTCGAGCTGCGGCCGTGCCGGATTGACCACCTTGCCGCCGGACAAGGCGTTGAAGCCGCCGGCGAGCACGTCGAGAAGCTGGCGCAGGTCGATGCAGGTTTTCACCTCTGCCTCGCTCAGGATGAGCACCGGCGTGTCACCCTTGGCCTGGGCGCTGCGGGAGGTCGATATCGCTGATGTCATGGAATCCGCTTTCGTTATGGGTTGCACGACAACGGTATTGCGATCTATCAGCGTGATGAAATATGCTGTTTTCGTTATTTTGGCGTGACTATCACGCGTGCCCGGCTCACAAAGCGTGAATCCTGAAATGGACGATCTCGACCGTATCGACCGCTCGCTGCTGCGTTTGTTGCAGGAGGACGGCCGCCGCACGACGCTCGATCTGGCGCGGCGGGTCGGCCTGTCGCCGACCGGGGCGACGCAGCGCGTCAAGCGGCTGTTCGCCGAAGGCTTCATCCGCGCCGTGCGCGCGGTGCTCGATCCTGCTCGGATCGGGCAGGCGCAGCTCGTCTTCATCGAGGTGCGGCTCGACCACACGGCGCCGCATGTCTTCGACCGCTTCGCCGAGGCGGTGTTGCGGGCGCCCGAGATCATCGAGTGCCACATGGTCGTCGGCGGCTTCGACTATCTGGTCAAGGCGCGCATCGCCGACATGGCGATGTTCCAGGATTTCCTGCAGCGGGTCATCCTGCCGCTGCCCGGGGTGCGGGAGACACACACCTACGCTTCGATCGCCAATGTGAAGCCCGACGCCTTGCTGCCGATCTAGAGCGGCGGCCTTTCTCCCGCATCCAGCAACCATTGCCGCACGGCTTGCGTAGGCTCGGGGTGGCGCTGTTTTCTCGGCATCACGACATAAAAATCCTGCGTGCCGCGCATTTCGCCGCTGACGGGCTGAACCAGGCGGCCCGTGGCGAGATCAGCGGCTACGAGGAAGCGGCTGGCGAGCGCAATGCCCTGGCCGGCGACGGCCGCGTCGATGGCGAGGCCCGTCTGGTTGAAGCGCATCCGTTTCAATTCGGTCGTCATCTTCAGGCCGACCGCTTTCTCCATGAATTCCGGCCACAGATTGTGGGCATCGTGCAGCAGCACATGGTGCTGGATTTCGGAGGCTGCGATTTCAGTAACATCTTCCGGCAGCAAGGCCGGGCTGCAGACGGCGACGATCTGCTGGGGAAACAGCAGGTCGACGATCAGCCCAGCGCCGAAGGGCGGGCGGCCTTGCCTGACCGCGATGTCGACGCCATCGGCCTGAAAGCTCGACAGGCTCTCGCTGGCCAGCACGCGCAAATCGACCAGCGGATTGTGCGCGACGAAGTCGTGCAGCCTCGGGATCAGCCATTTGGTGGCGAAGCTAGGCGTCACGCTGATCGTCAGCCGTGCCGGTTCGGGGCGCAACAGCAGCGTCGCCTCCGAGATCAGGTCGAAGGCGCGGCGGATGTTGGGGACATAGGCGCGGCCCTCATCGGTCAGCGCCAGGCCGCGCGGCAGCCGCTCGAACAGCTTTGTGCCGAGATCGGCTTCCAGCCCGCGAATGTGCTGGGCGACCGCCCCTTGCGTGACATTGAGCTCTTCGGCGGCGATGCGGAAGTTGAGATGACGCGCCGAGGCTTCGAAGGCGCGCAGCGCATTCAATGGCGGCAGGCTGAGGAAGGCTTCGGGCATGCAGGAGTTTTTCTACAGGTTGATTTCAAGCATTCTGGTTCGAACCGGTGTGGAAAACCAGCTATATCGACGTTCAACTCCCGAAAACACCGTTTGCGGTGCCCGCCAACCCTGAGAGGAAAATCCGATGAGTGTAGAAAAAGTAGCTGTGGTGGTGGCCGGCGGCAGCGGCATGGGTGCGGCGGCGGCCAAGCGGCTGGCGGCGGACGGCTTCAAGGTCGCCATCCTTTCGTCTTCCGGAAAAGGCGAGGCGCTGGCTGGGGAATTGGGCGGGCTCGGCGTCACCGGCTCCAACCAATCCAATGAAGATTTACAGCGCCTCGTCGACCTGACGCTGGAGCGCTTTGGCCGCATCGACGTGCTGGTCAACAGCGGCGGCCACGGGCCGCGCGCGCCGATCCTCGAAATCACCGACGAGCAATGGCACACCGGCATGGATGTCTATCTGCTGAACGTCATCCGTCCGGTGCGCATCGTGGCGCCGCAGATGGTCAAGCAGAAGGGCGGCGCCATCATCAACATCTCGACCGCCTGGGTGGTCGAGCCGAGCCCGATGTTCCCGACGTCCGCCGTGTTCCGCGCCGGGCTTGCCGCCTACACCAAGATCTTCGCCAACACCTATGCCGCTGACAATGTACGCATGAACAATGTGCTGCCCGGCTGGATCGACAGCCTGCCGGCCACCGAGGAGCGCCGCGACAGCGTGCCGATGCAGCGCTACGGCACCTCGGAAGAGATCGCCGCGACCATCGCCTTCCTGGCTTCGGAAGGCGCCGGCTATATCACCGGCCAGAACATCCGGGTCGACGGCGGCATTATCCGCGCTATTTGAGGGCGTCGATCGGGAGGGGGACTCCGGCATCTCACCCCAAGGAGCAAAGAATGCGGCTTTTGATACTCGGCACCGGCTGGATGGCGCAGGAACATGCGCGGCGCTTCATCGCCATCGACGGCGTCGACATTGTCGGCGCGGTCGATGTCGATCCGGCCCGGGTCGGCGAGTTCGCCGACAGCTTTGACATTCCCAACCGCTTTACCGCGCTGGATGAGGCGCTGGCATGGGGCGAGTTCGACGCGGTGGCCAATGTCACGCCCGACCGCATCCATCACCCGACCACCATGACGCTGATCGCCGCCGGCAAGCCGGTGTTGTGCGAGAAGCCGCTGGCCGAAAACTTCGGCAAGGCGACCGAGATGGCCGACGCCGCCGAGGCCGCCGGCATCGTCAACATGGTGAACCTGACCTATCGCAACGTCGCCGCGCTGCAGAAGGCTCGCCAGATGGTGCAGGCGGGCGAGATCGGCATGGTCAGGCATGTCGAGGCGTCCTATCTGCAAAGTTGGCTGGTGTCGAAATTCTGGGGCGACTGGCGCACCGATCCGAAATGGCTGTGGCGCCTGTCGCGCGGCCACGGCTCGAATGGCGTGCTTGGCGATGTCGGCATCCACATCCTCGATTTCGCCAGCTATGGCGCCGCGGTCGACATCGACCATGTCTTCTGCCGGCTGCGCGCCTTCGACAAGGCGCCCGGCAACCGCATCGGCGACTACGGGCTCGACGCCAATGACAGCTTCGCCATGACGCTGGACTTTTCCAACGGCGCCTTCGGCGTGGTGCATGCCAGCCGCTGGGCAACAGGCCATCTCAACGAGCTGCGTCTGCGCATCTATGGCGAGAAGGGGGGCATCGAAGTGGTGCACAATCTCGATGGGTCGACGCTCAAGGCCTGCCTCGGCGAAAACGTCGAGAACGCCATATGGGAAGAGCTCGACGCCGGCACGGTGCCGACCAACTACCAGCGTTTCACTGACGCGGTGCGATCCGGCGTGCAAGCCGAACCGTCCTTCCGCCATGCCGCCGAATTGCAGAAGGTGCTGGATCTGGCAGTGGTATCGGACGAGAAGCGCGCGGAGCTGCGGGCGAGTGCGGAAACGCGGTGAGCTGGGGCGAAGCGGCGGAGAGCGCGGGGCGCCAGCGGTCGAGATAGCACTGCCGCCAACTTCGGATTGGAGGCTGCACCAGTCAGGGGCCGGTCACGAGCGAAAAAACCAGTTTCTGCAAATTGCCGCCACTGCCGAATTCGACGCGGTCGAAATCGCGGCTTGCCTGCACCCGCGCCTTCGAGATCGCGTCGAGCCGCTTGACCACCTCGGCCCTGGTCTTGCTGCATTTGGGATCTTCGGCGACGGTCAGGCCGTCCGTAGCGGCTTGGATATCGTGGACCATCTGGACCATGCTGGCGCCATGCACCTTCTCATGGGCGGCGACGCCGGCGATGAAGGTTTCCCAGTTCTTCTGGACGGCGGGGGGCAGGGAGCCGGAGGGTCTTGGCAGAGTGTAGGTGACGATCAGCTTCGGCCGCCCGGCCGTCAGCACGCAGTCCTTGCCCCTGGGCTTGTAGTCCCTTAGCCCCCAGGTCAGCTTGAAATTGGTGTAGGCGATGGCACGGGCAATGCCGAGCTTTGGCCCTTTCTCGCCGATCGAGCGGTAGAGTTCGGCGCCGGACTGGCCCGAGATCGCGTAGGGCTCGATCTTCTCGACCGGCTTCCACTCGGCATGAGCGGTGAGCGGCGAGGCCAGCAGGGCGGCAAAGGACAGACACAGGCGAACGCAGGCTCTCAATCCAACTCTCCGCGAAACAGGACCGGCTGCCGCAAGGGCAATGCCATCGGATCGCTTTTCCTATATGCTGCCGACGGGCGCTGCAAATGCCTTGGAGGCAGTCAATTGGGGGGAGTCATGAGAGCTGGACATCTCGTCGTCGTCGGTGCGGTTGCGGTCCTGCAGGCCGCGCAGCCGGCGTTTGCCGCGTCGTGCAACGGCTGGAGTGCGAAGATGGAGGAAGACGAGGGCGGCAGCGTGCTGACGGCTTCGGTCTGCGGCGGGCCGAAAGGCGATGCGCATCTGATGCTCACCTGTTTCGACACGCCGGTGCTGAGCTACGATCTCGGTGCCACCGGCCAGCAGCTGGAACCTGGCATCAGCGGTTCGTTCGCGTTCAAGGCCGACGGCAAGACGGTGACCAGGACGCTGCAGCTGGAGGCCATGTACAATTACTTCGTGGTCAACCTGGCGAAAGCCGATCCGCTGCTCGACCTGTTGCGCGGGAAGGGCGATGTCAGCGTCAGTGCGGCCAAATATGGCGAGATCAGCTTTCCACTGAAGGGGTCGAGCGCGGCCATCGGCAAGGTGCTGGCGCAGTGCGGCAAGGCCGGGCCAGCGGATGGGGATTGAGGGGCTCTAGAGTTCGATGCCGGCGCAGGAATGAGGCGGTTCTCGTTGGCTCACCGGGCTTGCTGCCGAACCACCCCACCCAGTCGCGCCGTCGCGGCCATCAGCTCCTCATCCGAAAACCCCGAAAAACCCAGCACCAGACCTTGCCGGGGCGCCCCGCCGATGAACATCGAGGACAAGGCCCTGGCGCCGACACCCGCCGCCTTCGCCGCCTCGACGATCGCGGTGTCAGGACCGGCGCGCTTCAGCGTCGCCATCAGATGCAACCCCTGTTCGGGCACGGTTACTTCGAGGGCATCGCCGCAATGCGCCTCGAGGCCGGCGACCAGCACGTCGCGCGCGGCCTGGACGCGGCGGCGCACGCGCCTGAGATGGGCGGCGAAATGGCCTTCGTTCAACAGGTCGGTCAGCGCGCCTTCGGCCAGCGTCGAGGGGAAGCGGTCGGAGCGCGCCCTGACCGCCATCACGGCATCGAGCAGCGCTTCGGGCACCACGACATAGCCGATGCGCAGGCCGGGGAAGAGGATTTTCGAGAAGGTGCCGAGATAGGCGACACGGCCTGAACCGTCCATGCCCTGCAGCGAGGTCAGCGGTGGGCCGGCATAGCGGAACTCGCTGTCGTAGTCGTCCTCGATGATCCAGGCATCGTTGCGCCGCGCCCAGTCGAGCAAAGCGAGACGGCGGCGCATCGTCATCGTCACGCCGAGCGGATATTGATGCGAGGGCGTGACATAGGCCGCGCGCGCCTTGGAGCACAGGCTTTCGCCGATCTCGGGATCGAGCCCTTCCGCGTCGACCGGTACCCCGAAAACCCTGGCGCCGCTGCCGGCCAGCACGGCCTGCGCCATCGGGTAACAGGGGTTTTCGATCCAGACGGCATCGCCGGGGCTGAGCGCGGCACGCACCAGAAGATCCAGCCCCTGCTGCGTGCCCGAAGTCAGCACGATCTGGCCGGCGTCGCAGCGCACGCCGCGTGCGGTCCTGAGATAAGTTGCAATTGCCGTGCGCAGCGGCAGGCCGCCGCGCGGGTCGCCATAGCGAAAATGCTCCGGTCCGGGGCGGGTGAGGTGACGCGACAACAGGATGCGAAACATATCGAGCGTGCGCGGATCCGACACCGCCACGCCAAGGCCGCAAGGCAGCGAGGTCGCCGCGTCGATCTCCGGCGGACGCGGCTTGACCAGTGCTGTCGGCAGATGCGGCACGTCAGGCGCGACGAAGGTGCCGGCGCCGACCTTGGCAACCGCAAACCCCTCCGAGATCAGGATTTCGAAACAGGCAACCGCCGCCGAACGCGACAGGCCGAAGCGCTGTGCGAGATCCCGGGTGGTCGGCAGTTTCGCCCCGGCGGCCAGCGCGCCGGTCTCGATCAGCCGCCGCAGCGCCGCATATAGTTCACGGCTGCGCGGGCCGTCGCCCGGCAGGACCGGGATCAGCGCCGACCAATCCGGAAAATTGGTCTGGTTTTTCTTCATCAGATTGGTTCTTTTATCAACCAATGTCATGGCGCATGGTTGGCAGACAACAACCAAGGATGCAAGCCGTGAACGATACGCCAGCCAGCTTTCCGACCACCAGCCGCAACCGCGTCAAGCGCCTGCACGAGCGCGGCAGCTACGACCATGCGGCAGTCTTCGCGGTGCTGGATGCCGGGCTGCTGTGCCATGTCGCCTATACGTTCGACAGCCAGCCCTATTGCACGCCGACTATCCACTGGCGCGAGGACGACATGCTCTACTGGCACGGCTCGTCGGCCAGCCGCATGCTGCGCAATCTGCGCGGCGGCACGCCGGCGTGTCTGACGGTGTCGCATCTCGACGGGCTGGTGCTGGCGCGCTCGGGCTTCAACCATTCCGCCAATTACCGCTCGGCGATGTGTTTCGGCACGGCGCGGATCATCGATGAGCCTGAAGAGAAACTGAAGGCGCTGGCCGGCGTCGTCGACCGCTTCTACCCCGGCCGGAGCGAGACCCTGCGGCCGATCTCGGTGCAGGAGGCCAAGGCGACGACGGTGATCGGCATGCGCATCGAAGAAGCGTCGTCGAAGGTGCGCGCCAAGGGCGTCGCCGACGACGAGGAGGATTACGGGCATCCGGTGTGGGCCGGCGTCATCCCGGTGCGGATGGTGGTCGGCGCCGCCGAGCCGTGTCCGAGGCTGCTGCCTGGGACGGTGCGGCCGCAAAACCTGGCTAGATATGCCGAGGGTGCGAGGCTCGATGAGGCGGTGACGCGGGCGCAGCGAGCGTATGAGGGCAAAGTTTAGCCAGCGCCGGGAGTGTATTAAAATCTTGCCGCTGCCGCCGCCTCGCGATATCTCGACACAATGATCACCTTCCGCCGTGCGCAGGCCTCCGACCTGCCTGATATCGTCGCGATGCTGGCCGACGATCCGCTTGGCGCCGGCCGCGAGGACGCCTCCTTGCCGCTGGCACAAGGCTATATCGACGCTTTCAACGCCGATCCCAATCAGTTGCTGGTGGTGGCCGTGGATGGCGGCGAGGTGATCGGCACCTTGCAGATATCTTTCCTTGCGGGCCTGTCGCGCAAGGGCGCGTGGCGCGGGCAGATCGAGGCGGTTCGGGTTGCCGGCCACCGACGCTCGGGGGGCGTCGGCAGGCTGATGATCGAATGGGCGATCGACGCGTGCCGGGCGCGGGGCTGCAGCCTTGTCCAGTTAACCACCGACAAGGGGCGGGCGGACGCGCACCGCTTTTACGAAAGCCTCGGCTTTACCGGTAGCCATCTCGGCTACAAGAAGAGCCTATAGGCGGGCGGAACCACTGCACACTTTTGTGGAACGGCTCGCGGCGTTCGAGCATCGCGCCACCGCTGGCGCATTCGGGAAATCGTTCAGGCATACTTCAACTCGCGACCAACAGGGGATATAGGTCAGTCAAGTTGACCTATATTGCAGCGTCTGGGGAGGCGTGTCGTGACCCTTATGAATCTGTTGGCCTCGCGCTCGTCGCGCATGAAAGCGTCCGAAATCCGCGAGCTCCTGAAGCTGCTCGACCAGCCAGACATAATCTCGTTCGCCGGCGGTATTCCCGATCCCGCGCTGTTCCCGGCCGAGGCGATCCGCGACGCCTATGCTTCGGTGCTGAGCGGCGCCGAGGCGGGTGCGGCACTGCAGTACCAGGTCTCGGAAGGCCATCTGCCGCTGCGGCGCTGGCTGGCCGGGCAGATGGGCAAGCTTGGCGTCGCCTGTGACGAGGCCAATCTCTTCATCACCTCCGGCTCGCAGCAGGCGCTGGACTATCTCGGCAAACTGTTCCTGTCGCCGGGCGATACCGCGCTGGTGACGTGGCCGACCTATCTGGGCGCGCTGCAGGCTTTCAACGCCTATGAGCCTCGCTACGACCGGCTGACCCCGGCCGGCGGCAACATGACGCCCGATGCCTATCGCGCGGCGGCGGCTGCAAATGGCGGCAAGGCCAAATTCGCCTATCTGGTGCCGGATTTCGCCAACCCGACCGGCAACACGCTGAACCGTGAGCAGCGCGAGGCGGTGCTCGACCTCGCCGGCGAACTCGACATCGCCGTCATCGAGGATGCCGCCTATCGCGCGCTGCGCTATGACGGCGAAGGCGAGCCGCCGATCCTGGCGCTCGACTGCATCAGGTCCGGCGGTATCGACAAGGCGCGCACGCTCTATTGCGGCTCGTTCTCGAAGATCCTGTCGCCGGGCATGCGGGTCGGTTGGGTGTGCGCGCCGCGCCAAATCGTCGAGAAGCTGGTGCTGATGAAGCAGGCCTCCGACCTGCACAGCCCGTCGATCAACCAGGTGGTGATGCATCGCGTCGCCGAAGCCGTGTTCGACGGCCAGGTAGAAAAACTCATCGGCGCCTATCGCGAGCGCCGCGACGGGCTGCTCTCTGCACTGGAAGCCCACATGCCGGAAGGCGTGACCTGGAGCCATCCGGAAGGCGGCATGTTCGTCTGGGTGACGCTGCCGGAAGGGGCCGACGCCACCGAGCTTCTGGCGCGGGCGGTCAAGGAGGCGCGGGTGGCCTTCGTGCCGGGCAGCGCGTTTTATGCCGACGGCACCGGGCGCAACACGCTGCGGCTGTCCTTCACGCTCGCCGACCGGCGCGCGGTGAGCGAAGGCATTCCCAGGCTAGCCGCCATCCTGAAGGGATAGGCCGGCGCCGGAAGCCGGCTTTGCCTCCGCCATTACAGTCACCAGCCGCTCAAGCTTTGAAAGCCTGGTGCGAGCGAGCTTGCGGACCGGCTTTTCGAAACCTTCTTCGCCGTTTTCGACGACGAAGACCAACGTCATGAAATCGAGCATGAACTCATCTATGGCTGCCGCGACCTCGCGCGACCTGCCCTTGAACCGGCGCAGCAGAGCGGTTGCTTCCTCGATATCGTCGACACCGGCGCTGTCGACAAGCGCTTCGAGCCTCTGAAAACAATCCAATCGCAATTCCTCCCACCGCGCCACCAAACCCGGTTGCGAGCGGAAAGTTCCAAACTGAGAGTGGTCTCGCGAAAGAAATCGCCTCCACCGCTCGAATTCCGCGGTTTCGACCGGCCATCGGCAATTTTTTTGTTCGGGTGGAACCTCCGCGGCCAACAAAGGTTCTTACTAGGTCTGATCCCCCCTCAGACCTCTGAAGGCTAGACATGCTTTCCAAAGGCCCGCTGGATCCCCTCCCAGCGGGCCTTTTGTTTGCTGGACGGAAGGAGTATCCGCATTGACGACGCCCTGTCCGAACCTAAATTCGAACCCACACGAGGAGGCGTTTTCATGGAAACCCAGGAATTGCATCGCGGCCGGCTCATCGACCACATCCAACTGGTGGTCGGGGACCTTGCGGCCAGCCGGCGTTTCTACGAGGCGGTCCTGCAGGCGCTCGATGTCCCGATTGGCGGCAGCGGCGCCGACTTTTTCTGGGCCGACGAGCTGTTTGTCTCCACTGCCGACAGCCGGGCCGCACAGGGAAAACTCACCGGCCGCCATCACCTGGCTTTCCAGGCAAGGGATCACGCCATGGTCGATGTCTTCTACAAGGCCGGGCTTGCGGCTGGCGGCACGGACAATGGCGCACCGGGCGAACGGCCCTATCACCCCGGCTATTACGCCGCCTTCCTGCTCGATCCCGATGGCAACAACATCGAGGCCGTCCATCACGGCCCCCATAGTCGCAGCGCCGCTTCGGTGAAGATCACCTTCTAAGCTGCCGATATTCAGCCGGCCGGGATCGCGGGCGCATGGGGCGATGCTGGAGAGAGAGGCTGCTTTGCGTTGCCAGATTGGTGGCCACGATGCTAACCGTGCAAATGGCGAGCGGGAATCGGATCGAAGCAACGCGCGCTGCAAAATCCTCAATAAAACTCCCCTTACCCCCGTGGAGATATATTTTTTATGCAAAACCCAACAAGGGCGATCTGTGCCGCCACGCTTTTATTTGCGATCGGGGCCGGTGGCCTCACAAGTATATCACCTTTTGCTTATGTTTCATCGGCGCAGGCGCAGGAGGAATATCTTCCGACCCAGAAGGATTTTGTCGGTAAATGGAAACTGAACGGTGGGGCCATCCGGCCGCCGCGCGATATGAAGGATGCGCCGACACCGGAACAGGAAGCGGCCGCCAATGAATTCCAGCAGACGGTGACCGCGTTTTACGGGGCGTTCGACTATCTGGAGATCACGGCGGACGGCCGCTACAATTTTCATCAGCCGGGTGATCCGACGTCGGGGCCTTGCGTCTGGTGCGGAGCCTGGTCCTTCAGCAAGAGTTCGGCGTGGCTCAAGCTGGAGACCGCGCCCCGGCTGGATATCTACGCCAAGGACGGCGACATGCAGATGACCTACACTGTCGAACCCGACGAAAAATCGAAATATGCATGGCTGGTTTTCGGTTGGACGAAGGCCGAGTAGGCGGCGGCGCACGGCTCGCCAAACGGGCCTAAGCGGCTTTTCATCCATCTCGTATCCTCGTATACAAGATGGACCAGCCCCCCGAGGAGTCCGCATGAGCCCATTGCCTGAAACCGTGCCGTTTTTCAGCCAGTGGGAGACGCCCGACCTGACGCTGGACGTGCTCGCCGACGGCGCGGATGTTGCGCTCAGGCGCGATCCGCTGTGGAGGCGATCCGGGGCGGAAACCCTTGATGAGTATGCGGTCTGGGCGGCCAACATCTGCGGCATGGCGTGCCTGAAGATGATCCTGGCAAGCCGCGGCGAGATCGTGCCGACGATCGAGCTTGCCAGGCGCTGCACCTTATATGGCGGCTATGTCGTCAACGGGGGATCGATCAAGGGGCTGGTCTACGCGCCCTTCGTCAGCTTCGTGAAAGAGGTTTTTGGACTCCGGGCCGAGGTGGTGACCAATGTCGCGACGGCGGAGATTCCGGCGATCATGCAGCGGACGCGCTTCTTCATCGCGTCGGTCAGCAGTTCGATCCGCTGGCCCGAGCGCGAGCCGCCCTCGAAGGGCGGTCATCTGGTGCTGGTCACGGCGGCATCCAACCAGGGTTTCCGCTTCCACAACCCGTCCGGCCATGACCCCGCCACACAGGCAGACGCAGTGTTGGCGCCAGCCGATTTCGATCGCTTCTTCGCCAATCGCGGCATTGCCGTCGCCATTTGATTTTTTGACAGTCGAGGGATTTCGATGACCGGTAAGGCAAGAGTGGCCATCCTCTATGGCGGGCGTTCGGCCGAGCATGACGTGTCGCGCCTGTCGGCCGCCAATGTGCTGAAGGCGATCGACCGGACGCGCTACGACATCGTGCCGATCGCTATTTCGCGAAGCGGCAGATGGCTGCTGCAACAACTTGATGACGCGGCAGGGGCGCCGGCATCCGAAGACGGCCCGGAGGTTGCATTGTTGCCCGGCGGCAAGGGCCGGCTGGCTGCCGTGTCGCCGGACGGTACGCGGCCTGACCTGCCCCCCATCGACGTCGTGTTCCCGGTGCTGCACGGGCCGTTCGGCGAGGACGGCTCGGTGCAGGGCTATGCCGAGGTCGCCGATGTCGCCTATGTCGGCTGCGGCATCCTCGCCTCGGCCGCCGCCATGGACAAGGATGTCGCCAAGCGGCTGATGCGCGAGGCGGGATTGGCGGTTGCCCGCTCCGTCACCGTGCATCGAAACGGCAAGCATTCCTTCCAGGAGATTGCCGGGATGCTCGGCCTGCCGTTCTTCGCCAAGCCGGCGCGCCAGGGCTCGTCCTTCGGGGTCAGCAAGGTGAATGACAGGGACGGCTTCGAGCAGGCCATCGACACGGCTTTCCGCTACGACGGCAAAGTGTTGATCGAGGAATTCGTCGAGGGTCGCGAGATCGAGTTCTCGGTGCTGGAGCGCGCCGACGGGTCGCTGACGGTGTCGCTGCCCGGCGAGATCATTCCGGCCGGCAAGCATGGCTTCTACACCTATGAGGCCAAATATCTCGATGCCGACGGCGCGCTGGTCAAGGTGCCCGCCGATATCCCGGCCGATGTGGCCGAGAAGGCCAGGGATATGGCGCGGCGGGCATTCCAGGCGCTTGGCTGCGAAGCCATGGCGCGCGTCGATTTCTTTCTGCGCGCCGATGGCAGCCTGCTCGTCAACGAGGTCAACACCATTCCCGGATTCACCGACATCTCGATGTACGCCAAGGCGCTGGCGGCATCAGGCATCGGCTACAGCCAAACCATCGACGTGCTGATCGAGCACGCGCTGGCCAGGCATGCGGCGCGCTGATCCGAACGAGCGAGCCTGACTTCCATTCCGCGCGTTGAGAGCGGCCGACGCGGGCCGGATCATTGCCTGTTGAGTGAGGTGTATTTCACCGTTGGCTAAAGTTGCACGTCGGCTCTATATGCCCGATCATGGCATTTGGCAGGGAGGCATCACGTGGCCAATCGTCGAAACGGCACGGCGTCACCGGCTGATGGGCCGGGGGACGCCCTTTCAGCGGCCGCGCTTCATCCGCGAACCTCATTGCCAAATGTGGCGGCCATCGTCACGACAGTGGCGGCACTGTATTTCGGGCGCGAGGTTTTCCTGCCGATCGCGATCGCGCTGCTGCTGACCTTCGCCCTGGCGCCGCTTGTCTCAGCTCTTAAAAAGGTCGGTATCCCCCGAATTGCCGCCGTCATTGCCAGCGTGCTCGGCGCTTTCGCGGCCCTTGGCCTGTTCTCCTTCATCGTCGCCACGCAGGTCAGCGAACTGGCGCAGAACATCCCAGTCTACCAGACCAACATCCTGACCAAGATCCGCTCGCTCAAGGAAACCGGGGTGGGGGGCGGGATCCTTGCCAGACTGAGCAAGGTGGTCGAGCGGGTCGGCCAGGAGATCGACAGGCAGGACCCCTCGCTGCCGGCTGCCACCCCGGAAAAGCCTGCGCGCGAGCCGGTGCCTGTCGAGATCGTCGCCCGAGAAAGGCCGCTCCAGGTCCTGCAGAACATCGTTGGACCGCTGATCAGCCCGCTTGGGTCGGCCGGGCTGATCATCGTCGTCGTCATCTTCATGCTGCTCGAGCGGGAGGATTTGCGCGACCGCTTCATCCGGCTTGTCGGCTATGGCGACCTCCACCGCACCACTGAAGCGCTTCAGGATGCCGCCAAGCGGGTGGGCCGCTATCTGTTGATGCAATTGGTCGTCAACATCGTCTACGCCATACCGATCGCGATCGGGCTCTGGGCCCTCGGTATTCCCAATGCGCTGCTGTGGGGGCTGCTGGCACTGGCGCTGCGTTTCGTTCCCTATATCGGCCCCATCATAGGCATGCTGTTGCCGCTGTTCCTGGCGCTGGCCGTTGCGCCGGGCTGGTCGCTCGTGCTGTGGACGGCCGCCCTGTTCGTGGTGATGGAGCTGATCACCGGCAATGTCATCGAACCCTGGCTCTACGGTTCGCGGACAGGACTGTCGCCGCTGGCGATCATCGTCGCGGCGATTTTCTGGACGTGGCTTTGGGGGCCGCTCGGGCTGATCCTGTCGACACCGCTCACCGTCTGCCTGGTGGTGCTGGGCCGGCACGTGCCGCAGTTTGAATTCCTCGACGTGCTGTTCGGCAACGAGCCCGTGCTCGAACCCCATGCGCGCCTGTACCAGCGGCTGCTGGCCGGCGATCCGGAAGAAGCCACCGATCATGCCGAGGAGATGCTGGAGGAGAAATATCTGGTCGAATTCTATGACAAGGTTGCCATTCCGGCGCTTCTGCTGGGCGAACAGGACCGTGTGCGCGGCGTCATGGGCGATTTGCAAAGGCGGCAGGTGGCGGCCAGTGCCCTGATGCTGGTAGCCAATCTCGACGACAGCGCGCAGGAGGAGGCAGGCGAGGAGGAGGAGCCGCCCGTGGCTGCAGAGGCGAGCGACGATGGCGATCCCAACGGGGAAGACGAGACCGACCTGCCCGATGGCACGGATATGTCCGTGCTTTGCGCCGGTGGGCGTGGCGAGCTCGACGACGCCGCCGCCGCGATGCTGGCGCAGGTGCTGGAGGTTCAGGGCGCGACGGTATCGAAAGCCGGCTTTGCAGATATGGAGCCCGCCAGCATTCGCCGCCTTGAGCTCGAAACCGTCGACACCGTCGTGGTCGGATTCCTGAACCGGGATTCCGTCAAGCACGCCCGTTTCCTGGTTCGCCGGCTGAAGCGCGCGAAGGCCGCACTTCGGGTGGGAATCGTGTTCTGGTCGGAGGCCGCTGCTGAGGACAAGGAGACGGCCGACAAACTGGCCCGTGACATGAACGCGGATTTCGTGGCGCATGGCATGGTCGACGCCGTGCTGGGCGCGCTGTCAAACGAGCCGCCGGTCGCGCTCAAGCTTGTCGCCAAACGGCGCATGCGGCGACAGCGGGCCGCGTCCAAGAAGGTCACGGCGGCAGCGGCGGGTTAGGCCCTGCCTTCGCCTTCTTCGGCAGTGTCGGGGTCGACAAGCCAGGCACGAATTGCGGAAAATAGTTCAGACCGATGTCGATTTCCGGGAGGCCCATTCGTCTTCACGATAGGGAGCCGAAGAATTCACCCAATCAGGAACGATGCGATGACAATCACCATCACGGCATTTAAGCGATCGCCCGATCGCGGCAAGGGACTGGCGCGCGATACGCGCGTTCGCTGGGCGCTCGAAGAAGCAGGGCAGCCTTATGAGGTTCGGTTTGTTTCCTTCGCGGAGATGAAGGCGCCTGGCCATCTGGCACTCCAGCCCTTTGGCCAGATCCCCACCTATGAGGAGGGTTCTCTCTCACTGTTCGAGACCGGCTCGATCATCCTTCATCTTGCCGAGCAGCACGCGGGCCTGCTGCCCGGCGATCGCGATGCCCGCGCGCGTGCGATCACCTGGATGTTTGCCGCACTTAACACAGTCGAGCCGCCGATCCTCGAATTAACGACGGCAAAGATATTCGAAGCTGACAAGCCCTGGAGCGAGGAGCGTTTGCCATTGGTGAAGGATCGTGTTCGCGCCTGTCTCAACAGGCTCTCGGCTCGCCTGAGCGCCGCCGAGTGGCTCGACGATGCATTCAGCGCGGGCGATCTGTTGATGGTATCGGTGCTGCTGCGACTAAGAATGTCGGGCATTTTGGACGAATATCAAAACCTTGCTGCCTATGTGGCGCGCGGTGAAGCTCGGCCCGCTTACATCAGGGCTTTCGCTGCGCAATTTGCGGTCAACGCCCCGAGCACGCTGGACAGGCATGGCGCGCGAACGCTCTGAGATGTTCGCAAAGCCAGGGATGATGCAGCGGATTGTAATTCTTGGAAATGCCGGAAGCGGCAAATGACCCTGGCGCGGCAGATCCCAGACTTTTGCAGGCGGTGAGGAATGCTTGAAATTCGCCCAGCCCAAGAAGCCGACCAGCCGGCGATCGTGCAACTATGGCACCAGGGCTGGCATGATGCCCATGCGCATCTGATTCCGGCCGAAATCCTGGCGTACCGAACGCCCGCGCATTTTTCGCTGTGGCTGGAGCAATCCGCCGATGCATTCCATGTGGCGGCAGCCGATGAATTGCTTGGCTTCGTCTCCATCAACGGAGCGGAGCTGGTGAAACTCTATGTAAGCCCGCAAGCACGGGGAAGCGGGACCGCCCGCGATCTGCTGTTACGCGCCGAGCATCTCTTGTCCGAACAAGGCGTGGCGGAGGCCGAGCTTTTCTGCACGGCGGGAAATCTCCGCGCGCAGAGATTTTATGCCCGCGAAGGGTGGCGCTTGAGCCGCACCTTCGAAGACGCACTTTGGCTGCCGGACGATGTCGCCGGCAGGTTCACCGTGGAAACCCACTGCTATCGGAAGCATCTGGGCTTTCGGTAGCCTTGTCTATTCGGAACGACCTTGGCGAGACCGTCGCGGACGCTGGAGCAGGCACCCCTACCGATCGACCATCGCCATGCCCCGCTCGGTGTAGCGCGGGCCGGAGACTTTTCCCGGCGCAAGCGCTGCGTCGAGCGCGGCCATCTCGGCGGCATCGAGTTTGATGGCGGCGGCGGCGACGTTCTCTTCCAGGTATTTTGTGCGCTTAGTGCCGGGGATCGGCACGATGTCGATGCCAAAGCCGTCGCCCTTCGCCAGCAGCCAGGCCAGCGCGACCTGGCCGGGCTTGACGCCGCGGGCAGCGGCGATGTCGCTCACCTTGGCGGCCGCCTCGACATTGGCGTCGTAGTTTTCGCCCTGGTAGCGCGGGTCGTTGCGGCGATAATCGCCGTCGGGATAGTCTTCCGCGCGCTTGACCTGGCCGGTGAGAAAACCGCGGCCGAGCGGCGAGAACGGCACCAGGCCGATGCCGAGTTCGCCAAGCAGCGGGATGATCTCCGGCTCCAGATTGCGCTCCCACAGCGAATACTCGCTCTGCACGGCCGACACCGGATGCACGGCATGCGCCCGGCGGATGTTGGCCGCACCCGCCTCCGACAGGCCGAAGAAGCGCACCTTGCCTTGCGCGACGAGTTCGCCGACGGCGCCCGCGACATCCTCCATGGGCACCGCGGGGTCGACGCGGTGCTGGTAGAGCAGGTCGATATGGTCGGTTCCGAGGCGGCCGAGCGAGGCTTCCACGACCTCTCGAATGTGTTCGGGCCGGCTGTCGGTTCCGACCTGCTTGCCGTTTTCGATGCGAAAGCCGAATTTGGTGGCGATCGTCACCTGGTCGCGCTTGCCCTTCAGCGCCCGGCCAAGCAGGGCTTCGTTGTCGTAAGGGCCATAGACCTCGGCGGTGTCGAGGAAGGTGCAGCCGAGTTCGATGGCACGGTGCAGCGTGGCGATGGATTCGGCCTCGTCGGCCGGGCCGTAGGACTGGCTCATGCCCATGCAGCCGACGCCGATGGCCGAGACCTGCAGCCCCTGGCTGCCGAGCTTGCGTGTGTTCAGGGTCATGGTGGGGTCTCCAAGGAGGGGATGCGCGACTATAGCAGCCGCATCGACGTTGGCCGATTCAATCGACACTCTATTCGATCAGGATGTGGGCTTCACGCGCGGCCTCGACGAGCGCCGCCCTGGCGACGTCGGGGGCGACATCGCCGCTCGTCGCCCGCCGACAGGCGCGCAGCGCGGACTGATGCTTCGGGCTGCCTGCGTCACGCCAATGTGTGGTGAGCAAATCAATGGCCTGCTGTGTGTTGGACAGATGGTGGATGGAACCGGTGACGCCGACCGAAACCGCCACAGGCTTCGAGAACCATGCCGTTTGCATTGGAACCACCTCGATAGGGCTGAAGCGATAAACGCCTATGGCCGCTCAAAGGTTTCGTCGATGCCAATCAATCCGGCGTGAGAGTTGCCGATACCTCCCAATGGCATTGGGCGACCCCATCTTGTCCGCGCGGCTCACATGTTCGAGGAGACGTCGCGGGTGGACGGTGTTTTGGGTTTGTGGGCGGCACGTTGCCGCGGCGCCTGATGGGCGGGGCGGGGTTTGACTGTGTTCACGACAGTGGGCGCCTGCGCCTTGCGGCGCTTGAGCCAGCTGGCTGACAGTTCGGCAAGGAGACTGCCCAAGCCTTTCACGACGTCCTCCTCTTGTAAGGGTGACAAGGTAATTTTCGTCACCCCAACTTGTTCCGCCGGAAATCATTCCGCGAAAAATAAAGGTTCTTGCCGGCGAAAGCGGCCGGGCATCACCTGCCGATATAGGCGGCCAGTTCGTCCGGCGTCCCATTCGGGAAGGCCTGTTTCAGAAAATCCAGGAACGCCGACACGCGCACGCTGAGCAGCCGCCGGGAGGGGTAGAGCGTCCAAAGAGCGATCTCCGGGCCATCGATGTCCCCCCAATTCACCAGGGTGCCGTCAGCCAAATCGTGGCTCACCAGGGAAATTGGGAGACGTCCAACACCGACGCCGGCCCGCACCGCATCCCGCACCATGATCAGCGTCGACAGAGCAAGGACAGGCTCAACCGCAATCGTCGAGCGGCCACCATGGTCCTTCACGTGCCATGTCTGGCGTTCGCCTGTGCCGCGTGCAACGCCAGGAGCGGCCTGCCCACCGGTCGTACGAGGAAGGTCCGGGCTCGCCACAACGACCAGGCGGTCGCGGAGAAACGCCCGTCCGACCAGGCTTTCGTCGAGTTTCGGATTGACCCGGATCACCAGGTCGTAACCTTCCTCGATCATGTCGACAGCCCTGTCCTCCGTCGTGACCTCAAGCCTCACCTCGGGATGCTTGAGGGTAAATCCCGCGGCGATCCTTCCCATCGCGGTTTGAGAAAAATGCAGAGGTGCGCTGATCCGCAGTCTGCCCTTGGGTCTTTGGCCGCCCGAGGCGATCTCGGCGGCCGTCTCGTCCAGCTCGGCGAGCAAGGTCCCCGTCCGCTCGAAGAGTGCTCGCCCTTCCTCGGTGAGCTTCAGGTTGCGCGCACCCCGTTCAAACAGGCGCAGGTCAAGGCTGCTCTCCAAGTCTCCAACCCGCCGGGACAGCGTTGCCTTGGGCCGGCCGGTGGCCCTTGCCGCTTTGCCGAAACCCCCATGGCGGGCAACGAGGTTGAAATCGGTCAGGGCCAGAAGATCCATAAGTGTTCCACCAGTGAGACGGTACGTCTAAAATTTCGGCCTGTTTGACTGTTTGTGAGCCACACATATTGGGCCTGTCAAGCAACCCAACAGGAGAAATTCCATGACCATCCTTGTTACCGGCGCCACAGGCAATGTTGGCCGCCAAGTCGTCGAGCACCTCGTCAAGCGCGGCGCCGATGTCCGTGCTCTCGTCCGCGATCCGTCGAAAGCCAGCTTCCCGGCGGGCGTATCGGTCGCGCAAGGCGACTTTCTCGATGTCGATTCGCTGCGCAAAGCCATGTCCGGCGTTTCCACCCTGTTCCTCTTGAACGCCGTGGTGCCGGACGAATTCACCCAGGCTTTGGTCGCGCTGAACGTCGCCCGATCGGCGGGCATCGAGCGGATCGTCTATCTCTCGGTGATCCATGCGGACGTCTATGTGAACGTGCCGCATTTCGCCGGCAAATTCGGCGTCGAGCGAATGATCGAGCAGATGGGCTTCCAGGCTACGATCCTGCGCCCGGCCTACTTCATCCAGAACGACCTGATGATCGAAGACGTCATCACCGGCTACGGCACCTACACAATGCCGATCGGCACCAAGGGGCTCGCCATGATCGACGTGCGTGATATCGCCGAAATCGCCGCTCTCGAGCTGCTGCGTCGGGAACGATCCGCAGAGCCGCTTGCGCTGGAGCGGATCAATCTCGTCGGTCCGCAGACACTGACCGGGACGGATATCGCGGCCATCTGGTCCGACGTGCTGGCACGCCCGATCAGCTACGGCGGCGACGATACCGAAGGTTTCGAGCAGAATCTCAAGCAGTTCCTGCCTGCCTGGATGGCGTACGACATGCGCTTGATGGGCGAGCGGTTCCTGACCGACGGCATGCTGCCCGACGCCGGCGACGTCGAGCGCCTGACCGCGCTTCTGGGCCGCCCGCTGCGTCCCTATCGGGACTTCGCCTCACAAATCGCCGGCTCCGCCTGACGGAACAGCTCTCATCATCACCAGGGTACAGAAACAGCAGGGCGGCCTTTTGAGGAGGCCCCCTGACTGGCACGGGACAAATGCGCGTTCAGCCGGAACTGCCCTACTGCAGGGTTGCCGGACCAGGCCTGTCGAGTTGGGCGATCACGTGCTCGCCACCGTCGCCACCGAGCCCATCCACGAACAGACCAGCTACGCCGTCGAAATTGGTGAGCCCGTCGAATTCAATTGCGGCGCCAATCAACTGGGCTGCCTGGAAGACAAGGTATTCGACGTCCTCGAGGGCGACGTTTTCGGCCAGATTCCTGACCCTTACATGCTCCGCCACCGCCGTGATGCTGACGATGCCGGTCTTCCTGAAGGCGATCTGGACCGCTGAACGGACGTCATCGCGCAGTCGCGCCGAGTAATTATACCGCATCGAAACCTCCCGAAGGGAACGGTTTTCTGTTCAGATCGCACAATGCGGCAAAGACTTCGCCTTGGCAAGTCACGAATTAAATAATACCCAAATAAATCAACCAGTTAGCATAGTTATGCAAGTGTGCGCCTTACGCCGAATACCCGTCAGGCTCATCATGAGCACGAGAAGCGGTTCACACATCGCGAGGTCTTGACGCGCTAGGAGCGGTTTCCTAATTATGAGGTAAATGAGTTGAATGCTCATTCGACGTAAACGTGGTCCAGAGCGAGGGAAGCGCGATGACTGAACTGGAACGCCCGGAACGGTTGCAGATCATGCTGACGTCAGACGAACTGGCGGCGCTGGAAAACTGGCGCTTCGACAAGCGCATGCCGAGCCGTTCGGCCGCCGTCAGGGAATTGCTGCGGCGCGGTCTTGCCGCGGATGGCTTCCTGACGGCGGAGCAAGGGGCGAAGTCGCAAGACTTCGGCATCCTGCCAACCGCCGACGGCAATGGCATTTCCGACGGCGGCAAGGAGTAGAGCGGTTCACCGCGCGTGAGCCGCTCTGGTCCCCGCAACGGTCGGCGGTCGCCGCGCGGCGCCGGCCAGCGTAGCGGACGATAACTCTCGATTCAGAGGATGTTGGTCGTCACTTCGACGACGATCGCGGCACCTTCCAGGCTGCCATTGGTGACGTGCACGACGCGCGATACCCGCAGATCCTGCGTGGTTCCGTCGATCGATAGCGCAACGCTTTCCCCAATCCGGGGAACCGCCTGGAAAACGGCGTCCGTGGCCTCCGGCCGGTTGTCGATCGATATGCGGCAATTGACGGTCATCAGATGTCTCCTGTGTCGGCCCGGTGGTCAACGCGGGGTCCGCGAAATGGTTTCAGGAGGCCGGATGCAACTTAACGGCGCCCGGATCCGTAACGCAGTAATTGCTCCATTGTTCATCGTAACGGAGCAACAGGGCTCGCCGGGGAGGGCGTTGGGGCTGCCCCGGCGAGCTTGATCGCTTTGCCCGGGGGCGCTGCCTCACCGAGGTATGGAGACGAGTTTCGGGGCCCGCAATTCACCGGCCATCCTTGCCGCCTGGAAAATTGTCATCAAAACCAGGATGGGCTCACCCTCGGTCGGGTTGATGGTCAGGACGATGCGGCCAAGCTCGTCGCTCATGCCGCAAGACCAGTCCTTGACGGCTATCACCTTTCTCGCGGCCATATGCCGTTCTCCTGCACGGGAGGTTCTCTGCGGGCTACGCCGTCTGGAGTTGGTCGACAGCACCCGACATTGCAACCAGCCGAAATGCGGCAAATGCGGCCAATATCATGAAAACCGCCGTGATGTTCAGGGACATCGCCGATGCAAGGACGCCCCCGTCAAAGCAACTCAGTTCCATGTCGCTCCACCCCTTCGATCCACTGTCGGCCAGGATGATGGTCCTGCTTCGAGCGAAATACAACCGCGCGCTAATACGATGAAGCCGGCTGGCCAGCCCTGCACGCAGCTTCGAACCAGCCGAACGCTGGTTGCTTGCTGGTTCCCGCTCATGGGCTCGAACCACGATTCACGCCTTCAAAGGGCGCTGTCCTACCATTAGACGAAGCGGGAAAATGCAAGTTGCCCCCACCCCTAGCCGGTTCCCGCGCCGGGATCAACGCAATGCGGCGGCAAAGCCGACTGGAGGCGCGGTATCAGTCCGGAAAGTTGGTGACAGGTTCCTCGCAGCGGTAGACGGGGCAGCTGCCGTCACGGGTCGGGACATAGGCCGACATCGGCACCTCCGGCCAGTCGCATTCGTTGCCGAACTGCCTGACATAGCGGTCATAGGTGTTGGGGCCGGTGGTCAGCACCACGGCATGGTGACTTTGGAGCAGTCGCCGAAGTTGGTCGCAACTCATCGTGCGGGTATCGGGCCTGGCTTCGGCGAGGCCGGTCGCGGCCAGCAGGATCGCTGCCGTCATCAAGGCAATTCGGCGCATCGGCATAGCTGTTCCCTCGAATGGATGTATTGGCCGAAACTCGCATCCCGGCGGGTGGTTCCGCAACCGCCGGGTGGCCGTCTGTAGCGGCGCAACCAAATGGTCCGTCGTGCATTGCTGGGGATGGATGGCAGGAAGCCCTACGAAACCCCGCAATGGCGTCCCGGAAACGGGGATCGCGAGGCCATGTGCTGTTCTTTCTGCGGCGGGCGCGACCACAGCTATGAGGACTGTCCGCAAAGGGATGCCGACGCCGATCCAGCACCGAATGCCCCTGACCCTCCCAAGCCGGACTGATCGGCACCGGTGTGCCGCACCGGCGATATTCGCTGCGCCCCACCGGCATTCGCACATCTGCCTGAGGTCCTCGACGCCGTCCGGCTACATCCTGACCTTGCCGGTGTTACCGATTTCCGGGCGGCTGTCGCTGACCGTTGCCGCCAGCATCTTCACATAGCTGACCACGGTGCCGGGACTGTCCCAATACTGGGCACCTTTCGGCGTCACTTTAAGCACGCGGATCGAAGGGTCATCGGCACTGTCCCACCAGGCCTTGGCCGGGGTCGACCACAACTCCCTGATCTTGGCGCGGTCGTTCGAAACCGCCGCCAGACCGCTGACGGAAACATATTTCTGGCCGCCTGAATCGGCGAAGGCGAGACCGACATTGGGCTCGGCTTCGATCTCGTCGTCCTTATGGCTGTCGACATCGGTGAGGAAGTAGATTGCGTTTTCGTCGCGCACCACATGCGCCGCCATGGGTCGCGAGCGGATGTCATCGCCTTCGCGGGTGGCCAGCATACAGAAACCGATCCTGTCCATCAGCTTCCAGACCCGGTCGAGATCGCCGTCGCTCATCGTGTGCCTCCTTATTGAGCCATCCATGGGGGTGTCGGGTGCAACTCGCGCAAGCGCGCAAGGTTCCAGTGCAAGGTCCAGTCATGAACTGCCCGGACTGTTCCTGGGAGGAATGTTGGGAGGCGATTGCAACCAAAACCCACCGCGGCGCATTGGTGGCCATGCGCGCAATCCGCGCATGAGGGAGAAGGGGTCGACAGTGACAGATTTGGCGGGCTTTGATGCCTTGATCGCCATTACCGCCGATGCGCGGCTGGCGGCGATTGTCGATTCGTCCTTCGACGCCATCGTCAGTAAGGATCTGAACAGCATCATCACCAGTTGGAACGCGGCGGCGCAACGCATGTTCGGCTACACCACCGAAGAGGCCGTCGGCCGGTCCGTGCTCATGCTCATCCCCGATCATCTCAAGGATGAAGAGACCGACATCATCAGCCGGGTCCGCAAAGGCGAACTGCTGGCAAGCTATGAGACGGTCCGCCGACGCAAGGACGGCGGCCTCATCGCCGTGTCGCTGACCATTTCGCCGATCAGGAACGCGTCCGGCGAGATCATCGGCGCCTCGAAGATCGCCCGCGACATCACCGCCAGCAAGGAGAGCGAGCGCCGGATCAGGCTTTTGCTCCGCGAGGTGAACCATCGCGTCAAGAACCAGTTCGCGGTGATCCTCTCGATGATCCGGGAGACCAGCAAACGCTCGACCGATCCGCGTGAATTCGAGGAGTTGATCCGTTCCCGCATCATGGCGCTGTCGCGGTCGCACGATCTGCTGGTGAACTCGGAATGGGCCGGCGCCAGCCTCTTCGACCTCGCCCAGGAGCAGCTCAAGCCGTTCGGTCACGAGGCGCGGGTATCGCTGTCCGGACCGCTTTTGACCCTGCAGCCGAACGCCGTGCAAAATCTCGGCATGGCATTTCATGAGCTCGGCACCAACTCTTCAAAATATGGCGCGCTGGCGAGCGAGGCCGGGCGGCTCGAGATCACCTGGCGGATCGTCGAAGGCGTTTCGGACAAGCGGGAAATCCATCTGGTTTGGGACGAGACGATGCCGGTGCGTGAAGGAGAGCGGCCTGGGGGGCGGCAAGACGAAAGCACGCGCAAGGGTTTCGGCACTGTCGTCCTGCAACGGGTCGCGCCGCAATCGCTGAACGGCTTGGCGGTGCTGGATCGCAGCCCGGGCCATCTCAAATGGTCCCTGACGGCGCCCCTGGACTCGATCATCGTTCCGGAGCTCGGCGCCGACCTGCCCGAAACCGAGCCTTCCTGAGCCCTTGAGGTCTGGTTCCATCAACCTCCCTTTGGCAGATGCGTTTTCAAAAGCGGCCGCATCCTTGCCGCACCTGGCGGTGGATTCAGGAACCGTGACCCGGTGGCCGCGTTGTGGCGTCACGCTTTCGGAGGGGACATCATGGAACAACTCGTGGAGGAATTCGGCCATTCCACCTACACCTCGTTTCCGGTCATCGCGGCGCGGCTGTTGCTGGCGACGCTCTATGGCGCGGTCATCGGTTTCGAACGCGAATGGCGCAATCGCCCGGCCGGACTTCGCACGCATATTCTCGTCTGCGTCGCCGCCGCCACCTTCGGCATCCTGACGGTGGAGATCGTGCACGCGCCGATGTTCGCGGGGGAATCGGTCAAGGTCGATCCGATCCGGGTGGTCGAGGCGGTGACCGCCGGCGTCGCCTTCCTTGCCGCCGGCTCGATCATGTTTTCGCGCGGCGAGGTGCATGGGCTGACGACCGGCGCCGGCATGTGGCTGGCGGGCGCGATCGGCGTCGCCTGCGGACTGGGTCTTTGGCAAGTGGCCGGGTTCGGCACGCTGATCGTGCTGGTCGTTGCCGGCTTTCTGCGCCGGTTCGAACGCGGACCCGGCCTTGCCGCCGGTGATGAAGGCAGTCAGGCAAAGGCGGAGAAGGAGGGGGCTTCGGCCCGATCAAAGGAAGGGCGAAGGTAATTCCGATCGCCGGGAAATGCCGTGACTGGTTTCACCGAAGAAGCCGGCCAGCAGATCGGCCGTGCGCGCCGGATTCTCCTCGGGAAAGAAGTGCCCGCCCGGCATCGCCTGGCCACGCACATCGTCGGCCCAGCCGCGCCACAGCGCCAGCGGCCCGCCTTCGCCGGCATACCAATCCGCCAAGGCGCCCTGACCGCTCCATAGCGCCAGCAGCGGGCAGCGGATGCGCCGGCCGGCTGCCTTGTCGGCATGGTCGTGCTCGCGGTCGAGCGTGGCTGCCGCCCGATATTCCTCGCAGATGGCATGGGCGTGGGCAGGCGCGCGCAAGGCCTCGATATAGGCCTGACGCACTTCGGCTGGAAACGCCGATGGCGGCGAGCCCCAGCCGTTGAGCGCATTGTCGACGATCGCCTCGGCGGCGCCGGACAGGATCTTTTCCGGCAACGGCTCTGGCTGCGCCAGCAGCGACCATGGCCAATAGCCCAGCGCCAGCCTGGCGTCGGCCCGGTCCCAGGCATCGGCGGTCGGCACGATGTCGAGAACGGCGAGCCTGTCGATGCTGTCGGGATGGTCGAGCGCCATGCGGTAGGCGACACGCCCGCCGCGATCATGACCGGCGACCATGAAGCTGCTGAAACCCAGCTTCTCCATCAGCCTCCTCATATCGGCGGCCATGGCACGCTTGGCATAGGGTGCGTGGTCCGGAGTGGACGTCGGACAGGAACTGCGGCCATAGCCGCGCAGGTCGGCGCAGACGACGCTGAACCGGCTGGCCAGAGCGGGGGCGATGTCGCGCCACATCAGATGCGTTTGCGGAAAGCCGTGCAGCAACAGCAGCGGTGGGCCGCCGCCGGCACGCAGGCAGTATATGCCGGCATCGCCAATGTCGATTTCCGTGCTTTGAAAACCTTCGAACATGACCGCCTCCGGCACGCGCAACGGCCGGCAAACGGGTTTGGTTGCAATGCCGCCCGGCGAGGCGGCCAACCTTTTTCTTCGACAGGCGTTGTCCCTGTGAAGGGAAGGTCGCCGCGGGCGGCCGTGAAAGAAAAGAAGGAGGCAGTGATGAGAACTCTCGCCATCATGCCACTAGGCCTCATGCTGGCGCTGGCAGTGCCGGCCGCGGCCCAGCAGCAGAACGACAGCCAGGCGCTGCAGGCCGACAAATGCAGGGCTCAGACCGAGCAAGGGGCAAAACAGCAGCCTGAACAGCAGGCCGATGACGGCAATTTGACCGCGAAGCTCAACGACTGCGGCGGCGTGCTGAAACCACCCCCGACGGGCGACCAGGGCATGGCGGCGCCCGCTCTCGACGAAGGCAAGACGCCGGTGATCAAGCCTGGTGAAGTGCCGCCCCAGCCGCCGAAACAATAAACGCCGGCTCGTTGGTATTATCGCGCAAGCTAATGGAACCTCGTTATCTTGAGAGCGTTTTTCTCACGACTTGAAATTTGGAGAGATTATGGTGAGAGATATTGCAGCCACTGCCACGTTGCTTGCCTCGATAGCGATCGTGATTGCCTTGATTCTGCTGGCGCCAAAGAGTTTTGGCTTCGAAACCTCTCACCCGATCGTACAGGGCGAGCTTCCGGCGGAATAATCGGATCGATTATTCGGATACGGAGTGATCAGGACCGATTTGCACGAAGCAGGCGAGGCACGATGCCCCGCCTGCCTTCTATTGAAACCGCTATCGCACCAAAACGCCGGAGTGGCTGCAGAGCGCTGCGAACGCTTCCTGTGCCTCGGCAGCACCTATCTTGGTTTCCAGCGCGGCTTCGACCTTCTCGCGCGCCGCCTGGTAGAACGGCCCGCGCTTGGCCTGCGGCCAGTCGATCAGGATTTCGCTGGCATCCTTGAGCGTGGCGACGTCGCGGATCGTATCCGACCCATGCGGCTTGATCCGCATCGGTGTGGGCAAAATGAGATCAGGCATGGCCCCTGTTCCAACTACTGGAGGAGTTTTGCTTCGCGCGCGGCGTCGATCATCGCCCGCATCGCTTTTTCCGCCGGCGTCCAGCCATCCAGCGCATCGCGGCAACTGCGCAACGCCGCCCGGTAGCGCCGTCCCTGGCCAGCCGGCCAGTCGCCGAGGCATTCCAGGCCTTCCCAGGCGCTGCGGATGATGCGCTCGCGCTCCGGCGCGAATTTCAACCTGATGGGGCGGGGAAACATCTTGTCGTTCAACGGTCGTCTCCATGATTGCCGCAAGTCGCTGGACGGCATGCGTGAGAGGCATCCGGTAACGTCGGCGGCAGGGCAGGGTTCCCTTTCCCGGAGATCAAATCTCAGCGTCGATGTCCGACAGCGATCTCGGCGTCGGCGCTTCGGCGTTGTGCGCCGCTGGGCGGTCATGCTCGAACTGTTCGGTCCCGGGCAGAGGGTGCAGCCAGGTCTCGCGCCTGGAGGTCCACAGTTCATATTCGGGCACGAGATCGGTCGGCGCGATGTCGAGGCTGCCGATCGCCACCTCGGCCTCGTTGTCGTCGACCCAGGCGACGCGGCCGCCGCAGGTCGGGCAAAAGCTGCGCGTGCCATAGGAGCTGACGAGGCCGGTGGTCTCGAAGGCCTCGCGCGGCCAGATGGCAAAGGCCGAATAGACCGAACCGCCGGCCTTCCGGCAATCCTTGCAGTGGCACAGGCCGACGCGCAACGGCGGGCCGTGAACCTCGAACTGCACGCCGCCGCATAGGCAGCTGCCGGTCCTGCGTATGGTGTCGGACATGACAACCTCCCTCAATGCGTGCGCTGCGGGCCGGATGGGACAGATGCTCGTCTGCCGTTTCGTTGGCCAGGATGAGAAACCGGGAAAAAGACATCCTGTTCACCGTACCACCAGGCCCGGTTGACACGGCCCGCAGCATCTTCAACGCCGTCCAGGCGAAATGGTTTCGGGCCTAAAGCGCGCCGCGCCCGAACGAGTTCAGACGACCCGCTTCATGCATGTCGTTCTCCCAAAACCGAGATCCACTTTTGGGCGACATGCGCTAGCCGCGGGCCGCCATATGGGCGTCGAGCTTCTTGCGCGAGGGTCCGTAGCGCTTGATGATGGTCTGTGCCTCGCTTGGCGGAATGCCGTATTTGCGGGCAAAGGCGGCAACCTCGTAGGGCTCTTCACTCGAGACCTGCTTGCGGTCCTGCTTCGTCTTCGACTTGTCGTCAGCCATCTCAGGCCTCGCTTTCTGTTGTCGGGACGCGCAGCCTTCGGCGCCCGCGATCAACACGACATAACACAGATTGGCGCCGCCGGTTCCACCAGACGACACGGCCTGGGCTGCGATAGGCATGTATCAGGCCGATGGCCGCATGGGGTCGGCGTCGGCAGTGTGGTCGCCGTCACATTCGGAGCATGCCGCGCTGAGGCCGGGGCAGCCGCGCCGGTGCGTACCGGCAGGGCAGCAATGGCCGTTGGAACTCGTCCAGCGCGGACACTGGAAGACCTGGCCAGCGCCGCCGCAGCCGCTGCATTCCAGCGTCGCCGACCGCACGCTATGAGATATCGCCCCAAACCTGACGCTTGTACGCAAATTTCAGCCCACCCAAAATCGCTGCGCCGGCACGCCGGTGCATTAGCCCCGACTAACGATAGCACTTCCGTGATTACCAACAAGTTTCAATCGCGGGCGGCGCCGGAAGCCGTTCGGGCCTCTCGAGAAAAATTGGCCTGATGTGTCGGACCTGGCGTCCGTCGCGCGTCCTAGGAGCGAGCAACCTGCAAAGCTGGAGAACGAGCATGTCGTCGCAAATCACTCAATCGCCGTGGCAGACCGCGGCCCTTCTCATCGCCCGGCTGATCTTCGCCGGCGTCTTCCTGATGGCCGTGACCTTCAAATTCATGGGCATGGCGGCGACCGCCGGCTATATCGCCGCCGCCGGCTTTCCGTTTCCGTTGTTCCTGGCCTGGTGCGCTGCGATCCTGGAAGTCGCGCTGGTGCTGTGCTTCCTGACCGGCGCCTTCTTCTCGCAGGCGGCCCTTGTCGCCGCCGCCTATGTGCTGTTCCTCGCCCTGGCCTTCCACGGACCCAGCCACTGGGCCGGCAACCAGGCCGAGTTCGGCTTCTTCGTCGACCATTTTTCGTTCCTGGCCGGACTGCTGTTTGCGGCCGTGCATGGACCGGGCAAGGTGCTTTCGCTCAATTTGGGATGGCCGGGCAGGGCTTGAGGCGAGACACCCCCTCACAGCTGGTCGTTGTAGGGTTCCTTTATCTTGCCGACCATGCGGGCCAGCTTCGAAAAAGACGGCATCTCCGCCTCCGGCTGGCACTGGTTGGCGAGTTCCAGCAGCCGGATCGGAAAGTTGACGGCGTCGCGGCTGGACGCGGACATGCCTTCGGACCGCTCCTGGTTGGTTTCGCCTGCCTCGGTCTTGCGCAAGGCCAGGTCGATTTCCTCCGCCGTCAGCACCCCCTTTTGAACCAGGAGGCGGTTGATCGAGGCGACGGCCATCAACAGGCCTTCGAGTTGCAGGTTGGCGACATTCATGGCGATTGCTCCCGTGACTGGGGTTGAAACGCGCGAGCGGCATTTCCGCTCCAGAAAGGCTGCGGGCGAACGCCTATTCCTGCGTCAGCCGTTCGCCATATTCGCGCCACAGCGCCTTGACCTCCAGGCTGCCGAGGCTGCCGATCGAAACATCCCCACAGCTGATGGCGACGGCGCCGATGTCGTATTGGGGGTAGGCGTTGGCGACGAAACGGATGGCTTCGCCCCGCGAACGCACGCGGATGACCGGATCCGCCTGACCCTGGCCGGTGCTGCGCACGCCGGAAACCATGGCTGGTGCATGCCGCATCCTGAACACGGATGCCATGGCTGGTCTGTCCATCGTCCTCTCCCACAAGGCCGTGCGACGGGAATCATTCCATGAGCTTCGACGAATGATTTCACACCTGCCGGCTTGTGACCAGCCGCCGGCAAAAGCAGGGTTTTACGCGCTTTGCCAGCGTCGGTCAGGCCGGAATTGCGATCGATCTAGGAATTTTTTCTCAGAAAACGGTTGACGGGGTGAGTGCAGCTATGCTACATTTTTGTCCATGGTGCTGAGTTGCGCCGACGACCCGCCCCCGAGGCGGTTTTTTTGTTTCTGCCCCTTCGTTACGATCAAGGCTCCGGTCAGGCAAGCTTCGAGACGATGACGGCCAGCGATGCCAATCTGCCTTCGCTCAGGCTGCGGATGTGGTTCCGGACTAGGAATTTTTTCTCAGAAAACGGTTGACGGGGTGAGTGCAGCTATGCTACATTTTTATCCATGGTGCTGAGTTGCGCCAACGACCCGCCACCGAGGCGGGTTTTTTGTTTCTGGACCTTGGCGGGCCAGCGCCCCCTCTGTCCTGCCGGACATCTCCCCCACACGGGCGGAGATCGGACATCACGCTGGATTTCGCCAAACACCAATGTTGCAAGGGCGCGGCGCAGAAACTGCCGATCTTCCCCCTCGTGGGGGAGATGTCCGGCAGGACAGGGGGGCGCCAAGGAATGCCATCCTTCGCCCGATGACTCATTTCGCAATCTGAGAGACACCCATGATCCGCTACGCCACCATCATCACCGATGCTGACGGCCAGGAAATCGTCAGCGCCATTGGCCAGTTCGAGGGCGCCGCACCGCAGCCTCGTCTGGGGCGTGTCGAGCAGGTCTCGCCCAGCGTAAAGATCGGCATGGTGCGGGACGAGGCCGGCGGGTTCGGGTTCCCGCAGGCCAGCATTGCCGGGCCCCTTGTCGGTCTCGTCATGGCGCGGCTCAAGGCACAGACGACAAAGCCTGCCCATGCCGCGAAGCCTGCCGGTGCGGCAAGGCCGAAGCGCGCCCTGAGAGCCAAGAAGCGAACCAGGAAGAACGCCCGCTCGAAGAAACCGGCTAGCCGGGCCAGATCGATGCCGAAGGCCGGCATTTCCGCGGCCGATGCCAACGCCGTGGGTGGTGACGTCCATGACTGAAAAGACAGCCGCCAGGCCGACGCGCCGCAAGCCGGCGAGACGCAGGTCCGCCGCCAAACCGGCCGCGATACAGAAGCCGCGCCGCAAGCGCGCCAAGAAAACACTGGGCGACGATTTCCTGGCCGCCGTGCGCGCCGATTTCCGCACACATGGCGCCGGCGTCATCGCCGAGGTGCGGGCCGACAAGCCGGACCAGTATCTGAAGATCGTGCTGTCGGTGCTGCCCAAGGATTTCGATGCCAAGATCAACCAAATGGACGGCCTGAGCGATGACGAGATCCGCAGCCGCATCCGCGCCCTCGAGGCCGTCGTCAGGCCGTTCCTCGAAGAGCCCGGTGATGTCCGTGAAGATGGAATATCTGGCGCTGCTGGCGGAGCTTGACCGCCGGCGTCGCGCTAATCTTCTTGCCGCTTACAAACCATATGAACGCCAGGCGGAATTCCACGCTGCAGGCGCGCAGTACCGCGAACGGCTGTTCATGGCCGGCAACCAGCTCGGCAAGACCAGGGCAGGGGGCGCCGAATGGGCCATGCACCTGACCGGCCGCTATCCCCAGTGGTGGCAAGGCAAGGTGTTTGACTCGGCCGTCAGGCTGTGGGCGGCCGGCGTCACCGGCGAAGGCACGCGTGACAATCCGCAGCGCGTGCTGGTCGGCCCGCCGCAGCAGCAGGCGGCCTGGGGCACCGGCATGATCCCGGCCGACGCCATTGTGCAGACCTTCATGGGCCGCGGCGCACCGGGCGCGCTGGACAGCGTCGTGGTGCGCTGGGGCGGCGGCGGCGACGTGCAGGCCGATGAATCGGTGCTGTCGTTCAAGAGCTTCGAGAAGGGCCGCGAGAAATGGCAGGGCGAGACTTTGCACGGCGTCTGGTTCGACGAGGAACCGCCGCTCGACATCTATTCCGAAGGCCTGACCCGCACCAATGCGACGGGCGGCATCACCATCGTGACGTTCACGCCGCTGCTTGGGATGTCGGATGTGGTGCTGTTGTTTCTTTCGGCGGCGCAAGTGGAGGGCATGGCCAAAGGCAGCGGATGAAGACGTTCAAGGGTATTTGCTGCCCGCAAGCTGTCTGGCGCGGGCCTTGGGATCGGTTGCTTTCCGGGTTAGCGGTTGGCACCATATTCTTTCATCACCCGTAATCTGGTTGTACCAGACATTGCATACTTTGTTTGGTGTGTCCGGGATACAAACTTCGCGTTGGAACCCTGAAGAATTGGCGTACATCTTGCAGGTTTTCTTGCTCGTATCATACGGAACGTTCGATTGGCATGCCGACGCGGTCGCGGCAATGGCCACAACGATTGCTATGCGGATCATGTATCTCCCCCAATTGGCCAGCAGCTTTGCATTGATAAACAGTATTATCAATGGCGGTTACTCGTTCCAGCAAATAATTTAGGCAGACTGATATGTCTCGACACGTCACCTTCATGACCATCGACGATGCCGCGCACTACACGCCGCAGGAGCGCGCCGCGATCGTCGCCGCCTATCCAGCGCATGAGCGCGAGGCGCGGGCGCGCGGCATTCCGGTGCTGGGCTCCGGCCGCATCTTTCCGGTGGCCGAGGCGCTGATCGCCTGCGAGCCGTTCCGGCTGCCGCGCTACTGGCCCAGGCTCGGCGCGCTCGATTTCGGCTGGGACCATCCTTCGGCCGCGGTCGAGCTGGCCTGGGATACGGAGGCCGATATCGTCTATGTCACCAAGGCCGCCCGCGCTTCGCAACAGACGCCGGCGATGCAGACGCTGACGCTCAAACCATGGGGCGAATGGCTGCCCTTCGCCTGGCCGCGCGACGGCCGCCGCGAAACGCTGGAAGGGGCGGGCGTGGCGCTTGCCCGGCAATATTCCGCGCACGGGCTGAACATGCTGACCCGCCACGCGCAATTCCCCGACGGTTCGGTCTCGGTCGAAGCCGGGCTGATGGAGATGCTCGACCGCATGCAGAGCGGCCGCTTCAAGGTGTTTGCCACGCTCGCCGACTGGTTTGAGGAATTTAGGTTGTTCCATCGCAAGGACGGCCAGGTTGTGAAGCTGCGGGATGATTTGATGGCAGCGACACGCTATGGCGTGATGATGCTGCGCGAGGCGGTGGTGGACCCGGCGGAGTTCAGGGCGGTGAGACGGCCAGCGGGGCAGAGCGACCCGCTGGGGGCGTTTCGGTAGGGGCAAGGCTCCCCACACTTCGTCATTCTCGGGCTTGACCCGAGAATCCATGCCGTGATGGTCGCCGGGGAACGCGGCACGTCAGAATCCTGCGCCGTAGCAGCGCTCCAAGGTCACGGCATGGATCCTATGGTCTGCGCCGCGTCGCTCCGCTCCTTGCTCCGCCATAGGATGACGAAGAGACAGGGCGCGCCGGCCCTGCGCCTGTAGTCCGCAACACCGAATTACGGTGAATTACGGTGACAGTGCACTTTTATCGGTTGCACCATGTGACCGCAGCGAACCTCCGGACTGAAGCACCGGCACCGTAATTCTAGCTTATCGGCTAAACTTGGCAGCCAAAGCCACCAGAAAAAAGAGAGTCGAGACGGCGAGTGCCGCTCCCACGACAGCAAAAAGGCAAAGTATAAGTAAAGCACTGCGAAGGTGGTAACGCCAACCAGGCGTCGGAAAGTCAGAACGTCTGAGCTTCGGAGAACGAGCCCTGTTTTTGATCGAATGGAGCCTGTTCTCCACGCGGACAAAAGTTCACGAACGCAGTAGAGTGTGGCCGAGGCGAGGACAATGAAGACGATACCGCTAGCCACTGTGTCGCTTAGTATCTTTGTGTCTGAAATCACTGGCGTTATCTGAACTGCTTGGTGCTGGAGTTTCATGGAAGATAAGCGCTGTATGCGGGGATGTCAGCAACGAGTCGAGAGCGGGATTGCAAATAGACCCTATCCTGTCTGAACGGCACAAAATCATTCGGCTGCGTGGACGAGAACCTGTCTGTAAGCGAATACGATGACAGTGTACTCTTACCCGTCACACCACCGCAATTCGTATTGACGCCGCAAGCTACTCCACGATCTTCCAATAAGAATCCTTGCGGATCACCTTGCCGTCGCGAAACGTGTAGAAGTCGCAGCCTCGAACTTCCTTTTTCACACCCTCGCGGGTGGTGCCGGTGAGGGTCCATTTCGACATGCCGGTCTCGGCAGCCTCGTCGGCAAAGTGCTCAGCCTTGCCGTAGTGGACATCGGGCAAGCCTTCGAAGCGTGTCGCCAGCGCGTCCCGTACGTTGCGCTTGCCCTCGCAACGGGTTCCCCAGGGCTCGGCTCCCCTCGGCATCTCCAGGACGCAGTCGTCGGCGAAGAACGCCATGATGCGATCGAGATCGTGCGCGTTGACGGCATCGCATAGCTGCGTCAGTGTCGCTCGAATGTCCATTCGCCCGTCTCCTGGGTAGCCGTCGATGCCCGAAGTAGGTCACTGGCGACGGGGACGGTCAAGTGCGCAGGCCGCCGAGACGCCGCCCGGAAGCGAGAACTGCATTCTATTGCTCAGGCCTGCTCATGCCCCTTCGCATCATACCCGCGACGCTGCGCGACCTGTCCTACATCGCAGCCAATTTGCGCCCTGAGGACCGGGCCGAGATCGACTGCCAGCTCGACCATTGGTCGCCGGCGCTGCTGGCGCTGACAGCGCTGCAGGACTTTGCCTATGTCGCCGAGCTGGACGGCAATCCGGAGGCCGGCTTTGGCGCTGCCGAACAGCGCGGCGGCCTGTGGATCGCCTGGAGCTGGGGCACGCGCCGCATGAAGCGCTGCGTGCCTGGGATCACCGGGTTCTTTCACGCCGTGCTTGGGCCTCAGGTCGCGGCGCGGGACGCCTGGCGGGTCGAGGCGCGGGCGCTGGCCGCCAATGAACTGGCGCTGCGCTGGCTCGGTCGGCTCGGCGCGACGCAACGCTGCCTGTTGCCGGGTTACGGCCGCAACGGCGAAGACTTTTTCCTCTACGACTGGACAAGAACCTCTAATCTTGGAGAAGGCTGGAACCATGTGTCTGTTTCAAAAACCACCGGAACTGAAGCCGTTGCCGCCAACGCCGACGGCGCAGGACAAGGACGTGCAGGCGCGCGAGGCGGCATTGCGGGCTGAACTCGAACAGCGGAACGGCACCGCCGGCACCATCAAGACCGACCTCGCGCCAGGCAGCCTCACCGGCCAGCGCCGCGTGCTGCTGGGGCTATGACCATGACCGCGATGAAGCGCAGTTTCAGGAAGCGCGTGTGGGACTGGTGGGTGTGGCGACGGCATGCAAGGGTGATGAAAAGGCGGGGGTGATTAGCCGATCTCCCCCCTTGCGGGGGAGATGCCCGGCAGGGCAGAGGGGGGTGTGAAGGATCGCTACCCTTCCGCATATCTCACGCCCAGCCGAAGGCGCTTTGTGTTTGGCCGATAGGCCGAGGGACAGCACCCCCCCTCTGTCCTGCCGGACATCTCCCCCGCAAGGGGGGAGATGGGCAGCTTCAGCCCCTCACGCCTTCTTCGCAAAAGCCCAGACCATCAGCGGGTATTCCTCGTCATTGCCCAAATCCCGCCACAGGCCGTAGGCGCGGACGGGGCCGCCGATATGGGCCCTGGCGCAGGCCTTGTTGCCCCAGCCGTGGACCTTGACGTTGGCTTCCGCGAAGCCGCCCTCGACCATAAGCTGCTTGAGGCCGGCGGGGGTCCATCTGTTGTAGTCGTGCGGCCTGGCGTGAACGCGAAACAGGAAAGGTGTCGCCACCATCGCCCAGCCGCCGGGCCTCGTCATGGCGTGGATGTTTTCCACCGCCGCGTGCGGCCGGCGCACATGTTCCAGCACCTGATCGGCGATGACGATGGAATATTGCTCGTCGGTGCGATCCCTGCAGATGTCGAAGGCCGGAAAATCGACCGAGCGGTAATTGGGGCACATCGCCCGCCAGTAGCGGTTCCAGCCGGGCGAGATCTCGATCACGTCGGAAGCCTTGCGGTTGCCGGCTTCGAGAAAGAGCGTGAACGCCTCGATCTGGCGGATGCGTAGCCAGTTGCGGGAATCGTAACCGATGAGCCGTTTCACGGCGCGTTTGCTTTGGCTTTTCAGGGCGGCAAGGCTTGTCGTCACATCGACCTCCTCCAAAACCCGCCGCGAGCAAGTTCGTAGCATCGCCAAGTGGGCAAAAGATGACAAGGGAAGGCTGGCGCGAGGCACCCCCCTCTGTCCTGCCGGACATCTCCCCTGCAAGGGGGGAGATTGGATGTGCTGCCGCTTTCGCCAATTGCCGACGTTGCAGGAAACGCGCCGTCGGCAAAACTGCCGATCTCCCCCCATGCGGGGGAGATGGCCGGCAGGCCAGAGGGGGGTGCTGTCCCTCCGCATCTCCAATCAATCGGCAGCTCCGCCGCGCCAAACAAGTGAGAACATCATGACCGATTCCCGCGCCCGCAATATCCTGTCCCGCCAGTCCGAGCTCGAGAGCGAGCGCAGTCAGTATGAGGCTGTGTGGGAGCAGGTGGCGGAGTTCTGCGACCCCGATGCGCCCGATATCTGGAGCGGCCGCCGAACCGGCAGCCAGGACTCGCAGGCCGAGCGGCAGGAGCGGCGCGGCGCCCGCGTCTACGCCAACACCATCAACTCGGCCGCCAACCGGCTGGCCGCCGGGCTGGAAAGCCTGATCATCCCGCAGTCGGAAAAATGGCACGGGCTGTCGACGGCGGCCATGAACGACGAGGAGACCGACGAGGAAAAGGAATGGGCGGAGGCCTTGCGCGATTTCCTGTTTGCGCTGCGCTACTCCGCCAATTCGAATTTCGTGCCGGCGACGCAGGCCTGCCTGCGCAATGTCGTGCGCTATGGCCCGGCCTATCTCTATGCCGAGGAAGGGTTCGGCGCGACGCTGATTCGCTATGCCTCGATCCCGGTGGTCGAGGGCTATCTCAGCCGCAACCGCTGGGGCCAAGTCGACATTTTCCACCGCCGCTACGAGCGCACGGCGCGGCAGGCCGCACAGCTGCTCGGCTATGAAAAACTGCCGGCGCAGATCAAGGTTCTGGTCGACGATCCGGCCAAATGCGAGACGAAGATCTCGCTGATCCAGTGCATTGAGCCGCGCGACGAGCGCAAGATGTACCGGCTCGGCGGCCAATACCAATATCTCGACACGGCCTTCGCCTCCTACCACGTCATCGAGGACGAGGAGGAGATCGTGCGGGAAAGCGGTTTTCGCACCTTTCCGGTGTCGACCTTCAACTGGCGCCGTTACGAAGGCGACCCCTATGGCATTTCGCCTGCTATCGAGGCGCTGACGACCGTGCGCGAGGAAAATGCCGTACGCCGCTCGGGGCTTCGTGCGTTGCAGCAGATCACCGATCCGGCGACCGCCTCGAAGGCCCGGCTCGACTATGTGCCGGTGCTCAATCCGGGCGAGAATTATCCGGGCCTGATCGACGACAATGGCAGGCCGCTGATCGCGCCGATCTCGACCGGGCAGAACCCGACCTATGCCTTCAATTACGCGCAGAGCCGCGCCGACGAGATCCGCGACATGATGTTCGTCAACCTGTTCCAGACGCTGGTGCAGAACCCGCAGATGACGGCGACCGAGGCGCTGATCCGCCAAGAGGAAAAGGGCGCGCTGCTGGGGCCGTCCGGCTCGATCATCCAGGCCGGCTTTGCCAGCAATCTCGATCGCGAGCTCGGCATTCTGGAGGACAAGGGGCTCTATGACGAAGACAGCCGCTTCGTGCCGCCGGAAAGCCTGGCCGGCAAGGCGGTGCGGCCGACCTTCACCGGCCCGCTCGACGTGCTGCGCCGCTCGGCCGAGGCACGCGACACCATCCAGGTGGTGACGACGGCCATGCAGATGGCGCAGTTCGATCCAGGCGTGATGGACAACATCGACAGCGACGAGGCGATCAAGATCGTGCAGAGCGCCGGCCGCAGCCCGCAGCGCATCTTCCGCCGCAAGGAGGAGGTCGACGGCCTTCGCGACGCCCGCGCCAAGGCAAGCCAGGCGCAGGCCGGCATGGCGGCGATCGCCACCGCCGGCAAGGCCGCCAAGGATGCGGTGCCGGCAGCGGTGCAGGCGCGCGACAGCGGCCTGCTCGACGGGTTGCAAGACATGCTGGGCGGCGCCCAAGATGCGCAAAGTGGTCAAAGCGGGCAGCCTGTCGGCCCGGCGGGCGGCGTCGCATGAGCCGGAAACGCTTTGCCCATGCCGGGCAGGCCGGCAGCCCTGCCAGGGCGCGCGACGCGCTGGCCAAGGCCTATCTCCGAGTGTTTTCCGGCGAGGACGGCGAGATGGTGCTCGCCGACCTCGCGGCGACGACCGGCTATTACCGGCGTCCGTCCTATGGCGAGTGGATGGCGCGGACACGGACGCCCAACGGGTTCGAACTGCACAGCGCCTTGAGCAATGCGCGCGCCGAGGTGGTGCAGCACATTATGGGGTTTCTGACGCTCGATGACGCGCAGCTGGTGGCGCTGGAGAAGGCGGCACGGGCGGAGGGGTAAAAGCTGCCGATCTTCCCCCCTGTGGGGGAGATGCCCGGCAGGGCAGAGGGGGGCGCGGTCCCGCCGACCTTGCCGCGTTCATCGCACGACAATCAAATCACAAGCGGCCGCTCAAGCTTGGCCGTAGGTGGCAAGGGCATGGGCATGTTCAAAGTTCGGCGACGACAGAGGTAGGCGCTCTACGGCGCGCCCCTCTGTCCTGCCGGACATCTCCCCCACGAGGGGGGAGATTGGCTGTTTCGGCACCGGCGCCTCAGGTCGGCTGACCCACGAGGCAGCACCGCTGCTCCGGAGCGACAGGTATGGAACAGATTTCCAAGCCTTGTTGCTGAAGATGAGATGCACTCTCTTCAAAATCTTCGCGGCATACCAAAAAGATTAGACAACCTTTTGCACAAGACCGTTTTCCGATTCGAATGGGATGAATTTTATGCGTCGCACCCCCAGCCAACTCGTCAGCAGGTGCTGGACTACGTGACTTATATCGACAAGAAATATGGGCATCTGTTCAACCCCCCCCCAATAGGTGAGTGATGCAATACTTTAAAATACGGCCGAACGTCGCTGGCGGGATCGGCGAAAACACCGTTCTCGACTCGAGCGTCCATCCACCAATCGTGACCAAGCTTCACTATGAGGTAGAGGGCTGGTTCGGCGATGTGATCGTTGCGACATTCCCCTGTTTCCTCGTCACTGAAGAAACCCAGCGCGCACTGCAGAAGATGGGCTTTTCAGGTGCGACGTTCGCCGACGCCGAGGTGACTACCTCCGAAGAGTGTCAAGAGGATCAACCCGGGCTGGAGCTACCACCTTTCGTCTGGCTGAAGGTAAATGGGAAGGCCGGCCGCGACGATTTCGGGATCGCAATACCCTTCCGCCTCGTCATCTCGAAACGCATTCTCGATTTGCTGGAATCATTGGGAATACCGTTTGCGGTGGTCGAGCCTTACGAACAGTAACGGATTACGCTTTTTGAATTGCGATGACAGTTCATTGTTGTCGGCTGCACCCATGTGATTGCAGTGAACCTTCAGACTGAGAACTGGAAATAGTGCACTGTCACCGTAATTCGGAGAAAAGCTAAATTCAGCAGAAAATCTTCGCGGTATCCCTAAGAAATTTAATGATATTCTGCATCTTGTTATCCTTAGAGCCGAAAATGACGAATTCTACGCAAATTACCCGAATCCGACAGAGCGGCAAGTTCTTGATCATCGGAGAATGATGGATAAGAAGTATGGTCATCATTTCGTCCCGCCTGTCGGAAAATATAGGTGAGCAATGGATTATTACTATGTACAGCCATTTGTTGCTGGCGACTTTGGCAAAAACACGGTTCTCGACAACCGCGTTCACCCGCCGATCGTGCACAAACTGCACTATGAGATCGATGTTTGGATCGGTGATGTCCTGATAAGGAGTTTTCCTTGCTATCTTGTTACCGAAGAAGTTCAGCGGGAATTGTTGAAGATAGGTGTTTCGGGGGTGACGTTTGCCGATGTCGAGGTGACTGCCTCGGAGCTGTTCCATCGGCTGCAGCCAGAGACGAAACTTCCACCTTTCGTCTGGATGAAGATCCATGGGCAGCGTGGACATGACGACTTTGGGATGGCTCCGAACCACGAGCTTGTTGTTTCAGAACGTGCCCTGGACGTGTTTGAGCGCCTCGGCAATGAGTCAGCCGGGATTCGTTCATTCGACGAGCCGGAAATGGATTGAATGATCCTGGTGACGGCGCAGGTAATCAGGAGCGGAGATGACGAGCTCGATTCTGCCCCGGCTCGCACTGCCTCGCGAAGTTCACCGACAACAGGCTACGCCGTGGTGGAATCAGTTGCTGAAGGACCTGAGAGGATAGCGGTGGGATATAGTTTAACTGAGGGAAGTTTCGAGGCACCGGCTGAATCCGCGGTCGTCGATGGCCTGTCCGCAGGCTTGGGAGTCACGCTACCCAAGGATTACACTGACTTCCTCAAGGAGCATAATGGGGGTGAAGGCTTCATTGGCGATAGCTATTTAATTTTTTTCAAAGCCGAAGAATTGGCTGACTTCAATCGAGGATATGAGGTTGAAAATACGCACCAGGCATCCTGTTGTTTGCATCAAACGGAGGAGGGGAGGCCCTATGGCTTCGACACCCACCAAGTGGAAATGCCAATCGTGCGCATCCCGTTTATATTTATGGAACGGCAATCCGCCGAGGCGATAGCGCGAGACCTCGCCGATCTATTTGCTCGGCTGGAGGACTGGAAATGAGCGTCCAAGATACAATTTCGCGCTCCAAGGGCATGGAACTGTGGTGCGCTTCTGGAATCGAACTATCGAAATTCAGCGTAAGGCGGCACTGGAAAAGGCTTCACGGGCGGAGGGGTGAGGCGGTGGCGATGAAGCTACCTTGCCTGCCGGCGTTAGTTGTTCGACCAGCCAAGCAATTGGCTTTTCGTCCGCTGCGCGGAACACTCCCCAACTCCCCGTAAACGGGGAGAAGGGGCTAGTGATCAATAATCGCCGTTGTAGTACCGGTCGTCGCAGGGCGCGGTGTAGATGCGGCCGCGGCGGTCCTGGTAGCGGCACATCTGTTCGCCGCGGCGCTGCGGCGTGGTGGAGCTGCCGACGACCGCGCCGAGCAGGGCGCCGGCGCCGGCGCCGATGAGCGTGCTTTCGGTGTTGCCGCCGATGGCCTGGCCGACGAGGGCGCCGCCGGCGCCGCCGATCAGCGCGCCGGTTCCGGCCCGCTGCTGGCCTTCGGTCTGCGCGCAGCCTGCCAGTGCGGCGGTCATCAGCACGGCGGCGATGGCTTTGTGAAAGTTCATGTGCGGTCTCCCTTAAAGGCCTGAAATCCCTATGGCTCGTCCCGTGCGGTTGCATTGCGGCGGAACGGGGGCACGAAGCCTCACGATATAAGACATGGTTTCTCGGGCGTTGATAGGCCGAGGGCCGAAAACATCTCTTTCGAACAAGGCGCTAGCGGTGCTCCTTGTCAAAATGATTCAGCCTTCGACGGCTCGCCCCGCTGGGGCTTGATTGGTCGAGCTGCCAGAATTGCCACTGAAAAAATGGAGAAATGCCATGACCCGAGGTCTTCCCCGGACGCTTGCCCGTGCCGCCGCCCGCGAGGCCGGCCTTGCCCCGCCCAGGCCTGGCCTGAAAGCCGTCACCACAGGGCAGGGCGGATCGTACCGGACCGTCTTCGCCTTCGACGGCATGCAGGTGCCGGTCACCGATGCGCTGGCCTATGCCGCCCAAAAGATCTTCGACTTCACCAAGGGCAAAGTGCGCATCAAGGGCGGCACGGCCCGGCTGCAGTTCGCTGTCCTCGGCACCCGTGCGGCGACCATCAACGACAATGCGGCGCTGACCTGGTCGCTGGGCTCGGCCGCCGCATCGAGCGCGACGCTGGCCTCGACCATGGTCAACGTGCTGGCCTCGACGGTCCGCACACTCGACGGCACTGGCGCCGCACTCTCCACCGCCTTGACCGCCGACATCGCCGCCGCCGTGACGCTGGATGGCACGGTGACGCCGGTCGATCTCTATCTCAACCTGGCGTTTGCCACCGGCACGGATATCGATGCCGACGGTGTGCTGGCGATCACGGGTACGATCACGCTGCTTTGGGAGAACTGGGGGGACAACGCCTAAACGCCGATGACGCTGCCGATCTCCCCCCTCGCAAGGGGGGAGATGCCCGGCAGGGCAGAGGGGGCGCTGTCCCGCCAGCCTGTCCTGCTGATTAGCATTTGAATGCCTCGGGAGGGCATCGGGTGACGAAGAGCGTCGAACGCTTGCGTTCCTTCGCGCCCCCCTCTGTCCTGCCGGACATCTCCCCCACAGGTGGGGAGATTGGCAGCTTTGCCGCCGGCTCATTTCTAACCCCTAGCAAAGGAACATTACATGACAGATCTGGCAGACGCCGGGTCCGTGGCGGCGCGTGCGCAGCCGGCGGGCAACCCGGCACAGTCACCGGCAGGCGCGGATAACGGATCCGTCGCGCCTGGCGGCAAAAGTTGGTTTGACGGTCTTTCCGAAGGCAACCGCAAGCTCGCTGAAACCAAGGGCTGGACCAAGCCTGAAAGCCTCGATCGGGTTTTCACATCCTATGCGGAGCTGGAGCGGCAGCAGGGTGAGAGCCTGCGCATTCCCCAGCCTGACGCATCTCGGGAAGACTGGGACCGGTTTCATGCCCGGCTGCCCGAGGCCATGCGTCCGGTCACCTCGTCCGAAAAGGTCGGATACCTCAGGCCGGAAGGGCTGCCGGAAAACTTCGCCTATTCGGACGAACTCGCTCAGGCGTCCAAGGCCTGGGCGGTCGAGGCGGGCGCTTCGCCGAAGACCGCGCAGGCCTATCACGACAAGTTCGTCGGCTACATGGCCGAGCAGGCCAAGCACAAGGAGATCGCGCTGGCCCACTCGGTGGAAGCCACCCATGACGAGCTTGTCAGAGACTGGGGACCGACCGACAGCGACGGCTTTCGCCAGAGACTGGAGGTCGCCAACCGGGCGATGAAGAAGCTCGGCCTGGTCGACGCCTACAAGGCGAAGGGCATCCTTCTGCCTGACGGGGCGCTGACCGATCCGCAGATCGCCAGGGCGTTCCAGGCGATCGGCGAGGCGATGTTCCGGGAAGACACGATCGACGGCGGTGCTTCTTTCAGCGGAGCCAATCCGTTCAAGCGCAATGCCGCCGGCGAACGCAACCTGACCAATATTTCAGCCCTCGTCAAAAGCGACCCCGCCCGCGCAAGGCGGCTGGCTCGCGAGGCGGGGGAAAATCCCGACCGCTGGATGCCCAACAACCCGCGCTGACGATCGATCAGCCGCACTGAAACGCCCCTCATCCGGCCGCTTCGCGTCCACCTTCTCCTCGTCAGGGAGAAGAGGCGCGCCGACGTCGCAAGTCTCCTCTCCCCCGGAGAGGTCAGCCGAGCGAAGCAGAGGCTGGGTGAGGGGGCACCCGCCGCCAACCCAAACCTGAAGGAAGAGAAAAATGGCAGATGCCTACACCCGTATCGCGGACGCGATCGTTCCGTCCGTCTATGCGCAATATGCTTTCGAGGAGCATGTCCAGTCGCTCGAAATCTACCAGGCCGGAATCCTGTTTTCCGACCCGGCCATCTCGTCAAAGCTGTCGATGGGCGGCCGCTCCGTCGACATGCCCGGTTGGAAGGATCTCGGCAACGACCCGTCCGAGCCGGTCAATGACGATCCGGCCGATTCCATCGAGATGAAGAAGATCGGCTCGCGCCGCGAGGTCGCCGCCCGCAATGTCCGCGCCCAGGCGTGGGGCGTTCCGGACCTGACCTCGATCCTAGCCGGCGACGATCCGCAGAAGCTGATCGTCAAGCGGCAGACCGAGTACTGGCAGCGCGCCAACAAGCTGACCCTGCTCGGCATCCTGAAAGGCGTCGTCGCTGACAACGTCGCCAATGACGGCGGCGACCTGGTGCGCACCACCGGCGCCTCCATCGTCGACACCGACATCATCGAGGCCGCCTATCTGATGGGCGACCGCGCGGACAAGTTCAAGACGATCTGGATGCACTCCAAGCAGATGAAGGCGCTGAAGCTCGCCGACCTCATCGACTATGTGCCGTCTTCCGAGCAGGGCGGACCGCTGATCCCCTATTATATGGGTCTGCGGGCCGTGGTCGACGACGATATCCCGGTCACGGCGGGCGTCTACACCGCCTTCATGTTCAAGGACAAGGCGATCCTGTGGAACGAGCTGCCGGTCAACACCGAGGGCGGCCCGCTGGAGTTCGACCGCAAGCCGCGCCAGGGCCATGGCGGCGGCATCACCGAAATGGTCGGCCGCCGGCATTTTGTGCCGCATGTGCCCGGCACCCGCTTCCTCGACGCCTCCTCGGCCGGCGAATTCGCCACCGATGCGGAACTGGCGCTGGCTGCGAACTGGGACCGCACCGCGTCGAGCGTCAAGAACATGACGTTCATCGCGCTGAAGACGACCGAGGCCTGATAGGACCGAGGCGGGGGGCGGGGGCGATGCGCTCCCGCTTCTTTTCTAAACTTGGCGCCGGCCATGTTCCGATCCTGGCGTGACAAACAGAGCCGGAATCCATCGCCGGCACAGGATTGGCCCGCCGAATCAATGCGTGGGCAACACGCTCGTTGGCGGCCTCTCCAAAATCCGGATCCGACGAAGGCATCGGCCTCGAGCGCCATTGCCGGCCGTGCCGCAGCGGCCGGGTGATTTTCGGCCGTTCAGCCCTCAGTGCTTCGTGAGCAGGGAACAGCCATGGTACACATCATCCCCCTTTCCATTGGCCAGCGCCGGCTCGACACCGGCAACGCGCCGCAATATCCGCAGGGGTCGCCAATCGGCGGCGCCATGCACGGGCTGGGCGATCACCTTTCCGCTGTCGCCGAGCGCTACCAGCAGATGAAGGACCAGCAGGAGGCGTTCGACGCCGAATTGGCCCGCCGCCGCTTCCACGGCCAGATCGCGCAGGCGGAAGATGAGGTGACGGCCAACGCCCCGGCTGACGGCGCCGGCCTGCATGAGACCATGTACGGCCAGGTCAATGCGTACGACGGCAGGGTCGTCAAGACCGGCCTGTTCGACAGGCTGTTCGACAAGGCTTTGCCGAACATGCCTGAGAGCCAGCGCGCCGCTTTCGCCGAGCACAAGGAGACGATGCGCAGGGTTGGCTCGCTGCGCATGGCGCAGCGGCAGCTTCAGCAGCGCGAAGACTATGAACAAGCGCAGGTCGACACGGTGCTCACGACCAGCGGCATCGCCATCGGCAACGCCGATCCCGACGATCCTGTCACCTTCGAAGTAGCCCGCCAGGAAGGGCTCGACTTGATCGCCAAGATGGGGCTCGACCCCGGGATCAGACAGCAGAAGGTGAAGGACTGGTTCGGCACCGCGGCCAAGACGCGTTTCGAGGCGCTGATCGCCAAGGATCCGAAACGCGCGCTGGAGACGTTTGGTGTCAGGACCCCGGAAGAGTCTTCGGGAGACGTTCAGCCGATCACTTGGGTTCTTGCCTCGGGCAGATCAGAGGCGGCTGCCGGGAAAGGCGATCGCGTTGGCAAGCTCACGCCAGACGAGCGCGTGGCGCAGGCGTTTGGGGACATTGCTCCGGCGCCTGATACGGCGATCAAGCCCGCAACCGACCATCTCGCCGACCTGTCTCCAGATGACATTCAGCGGCTGATCAACCAGGCACACGCCGCGAATACGGCCCAATTGATCGAGGCGCGCACCAACATCGCTCTCGCTGCGCAGAACGCCCCGAACGCGATCGCCAATACGGGAAGCTATTCCGGCAAGATGCCCAGCCCCGCCGACTTCGCCGCCGTTTATGGCGCCGAGGAAGGCGGCGATCGGTACCAAGACTTCAGCTTGAAGATGGATGTCGGCCGCCAAGCCTTTGGCATGCGGACGATGCCCAACCAGGCGATCCACGCAGCGCTGCGCGATGCGGAGCCTGGGCCGGTCGGCTCCAACGAAGAGGAGACACGGTATCGGGTTACGGCTGCCGCTGCGCTCAAGACCCTGGACATGAGGCGGGCGGACCCTGCTGGCTACGTCCGCGAGGTCTTCCCCAATGTCGACGCCGCGTGGAAGGCGACAACGAGCCCGGATGGCAAGTCGGAGACCGGCAATCCGGAGGCGTACAAATGGGCCATCGCCGTCTCTGTCGCAGCCCAGAGGCAACTCGGCATCGAGACCCCTCAACCTCTGCCGAAGGCCGTTGTCCAAAGCATAGCTGACACCTTCGGCGACAAAAACATGCCGCAGGCTAAGAAGGACATCATCCTGCGTGATCTTCTAGCAGCAGCGCCCGATCCGGGTGTCCGCCAGGCCTTATCTCAGCAGTTGGATCAAGCTGGCCTTTCTCGATCGGCCCAAGTCGGCCCGATCGTCACTGCTGCGACAGTGCAAGGACGGCTTCCATCAGCGCCTCCTGGCGAAGCCCGGTCTGCACTCCAACGAGCTGCGGACGACTTCGGCGATTATCTGAGCGAGGGTTTCGAGGCCCTAGGCCGAATCCCGCATGACATTGGGATAGCTCTCCAGGATCTGCACGATTCTCCTTTGTTTGGGTTTCCTTGAGCAACTGCCCGCCACCCCTGGCTCGGGGGCGGTTGCTGAAGGGCGCTTGGCATTAGAGACAGTCGGCGAAGCTGTTGCAAAAGGCTTGGCCATAATCCGCGGCGGGACCGGCAAGTTTGCCAAACCGCTGGAGGAGTTTGCAACAAGTGGTTCGCGCGCCACATCGGAGCTTGCCGCTGAGGGCGCGGTGGCTCGCCAAGCCGTCGGTGCGGAGGCTCGTGCAGTAAATGCAGCAAATGAGGCCGCTTACCGCTTGGGCACAGGTGCAAAGCCCGACAAGGCCGAGCTTCTTGAAATAATAAAGTCAATCGCGAGAGACCCCTCAAAGATAAAGTACGCGGGGGCATCGTTTGGCAAGGCTCTTTCAAAAAATTACCGCAAAACGTTTCTCGACGCGAACCCGAAACTGGAGGGTGAAGTTGTGGTCCACCACGCGGCTGAGCAGCAAATCTTGAACAGATATCTCGGGCTCGTGGCCGAAGAGGAGATGCACTCGCTTCAGAATCTGCGTGGGATTCCTAAAAGCTTGGACAACCTCTTGCACAACAAAATTTTCCGATACGAATGGGACGAATTTTATGCGTCGCATCCTCAGGCCACTCGTCAGCAGGTGCTGGACTACGTGGCTTATATCGACAAAAAATACGGACATCTGTTCAACCCTCCAATAGGTGGATAATGCAGTATTTCTATATCAGACCTGATGTGGCTGGTGGGCTTGGCAGAAACACCGTTTTGGACCCCAGCGTCCATCCTCCGATTGTGACCAAGCTCCACTACGTGGTAGAGGGCTGGACCGGTGATGTGCTCGTTACGACGTTCCCGTGTTACCTCGTCACCGAAGAAACCCAGCGTGCACTGCAGAACATAGGTTTTTCGGGTGCGACGTTCGCTGAAGCCGAAGTGACGACATCCGAAGAGTTTCATGAATATCAACCTGGGCAGGAACTTCCACCTTTCGTCTGGTTGAAAGTGAATGGGAAGGCTGGCCGCGACGACTTCGGGATCGCAGCAAACTATCGCCTTGTCATCTCGGAGCGCATTCTTGATTTGCTGGAATCATTGGGAATACCGTTTGCAGTGGTCGAACCCTACGAGCAGTAACGGATTACGCTTGTTGAATGCGATAACAGTCCGTCTTTTGTCGGCTGCACCATGTGACTGCAGCGTGCACTGTCACCGTAATTCCAGAAGACACTGCATCCGAATGGCCGAGGAGGATTTTCCCTATGGGGAAAAAATGAAGTTGCTGGATATCGTTGGACGGTTGTCGGAATTTGACGAGGAGGACCCGGTCTACGCAGCGGAGCCCACAATCTACGCGGCGGAGCCTTGGACCGAGGATTCAGACGCAATGGTTTTGCCTCAGCAGGATGGGGTGTTGGTACCAGCCGAGGCAGCTAAAGAGGGCCTGGCATACTTTCTCGAAATCAACCTTGCGATCGAGATTACCGAGGCTTTGGTTGCATCCGCAGAAAGAAAAGCCAAGCGTTTCCGCTATCTGCGAACGCGTTATTTATTATGCCACCTATGATGCGTGAGAGGTTAAATGTCGACTAACCCACGTTATGACGGACAGCCGCTGCTTAGACTGCTGGATGTTTATGTGCTCTGGGCGATCGGAGAACTTTCTCAAGAGTCGGAAGAGGGCTTGAAAAGAATGGCCCCCAAACTGCAATCTCTGTTTGGTGGCGATGGACGGTGGCATCACGCAATTGCCCAAGCCATGCACATGCCCGGAGGAATCCCGGCAGCAATCCGGGATATGTGGGCAAGGAATCTCAAAATCGCTCGCGTCAACGGCACGACCCTCCCGCCCGAGAGATTTGCCGAGATATTCGTGGACAACAACTTCGCGGATTGGGCGTTCTGTAGCGCCAGATTTTCAGACCTTCGCTGCCCCTCAACCTCCTGCCGGGACCTTCTCCCCGTCAACGGGGATGATCAATAATCGCCATTACCTCGATAAGAAATACTGAAATCTGTTCAATCCTCCGATAGGTGAGTGATGCAATATTTTTACATAGAACCGAACGTTGCTGGTGGGCTTGGCAACCACACCGTTCTTGACACGAGTGTCCATCCGCCGATTGTGACCAAGCTTCACTACGAGGTAGAGGGCTGGTTCGGCGATGTGCTCGTTACGACGTTCCCGTGTTACCTCGCCACCGAAGAAACCCAGCGCGCTCTGCACAAGATGGGCTTTTCAGGTGCGACGTTCGCCGAAGTCGAAGTGACAACCTCCGAAGAGTTCCATGAGGACCAGCCTGGGCAGGAACTTCCGCCATTTGTCTGGTTGAAAGTGAATGGCGAGGCTGGCCGCGACGACTTCGGTATCGCAGCAGATTATCGCCTCGTCATCTCGCAACGCATTCTCGATCTGCTGGAGTCGTTGGGAATACCGTTTGCCGTGGTCGAGCCTTACGAACAGTAACGGGATTACGCTTTTGAATTGCGACGACGGCTCATTTTTGTCGGCCGCACCCATGTGACTGCAGTGAATCTTCAGACTGAGAACTGGAAATAGTGCATTGTCACCGCAATTCCTCATGGGAACGGCATCGCTCCAATCTCATCCAGGCGTCAATAATGCAGCGGGTGCTTTGAGACATGCCGGATGGTCGGCCAAGATGGCGCAATCGCTTGGGGTCAACGAAGCGAAGAAGATATCGGATGCCTATGAGATATCCCATCCGAATGACCGATATGAGCGCGCGATGGATTTGATAAATAACAATGTCGGCCGTGTGTTGGGCGAAGCTTTACCCGGGGTCGCGCCCGACGAAATCGCGCGCCTTGCCCTGGAGGCCGGACTACTTCAGACTTCACTGCCTCCGGCAATGATCTTTCACGAGAAAAGAAAATGAAGAAAGTGATGGTTCTGACGACCGCAACTATCTTGGTGGCTGCTGCAATTTTTGTTTATTGCAGCCCTCTTCTCGTCAAGCTTGAGAAGGACGGATTTGTGGGCGGAACGCTGGAAATTGCAGGCACCAAACTGGATGAAGCGGCAGGATCTGGAACGACGTACCACCTCGTTTTCGTGAATGAGGAATCCAGCGCGAGCGTTTCTTGCAGCAAGGATGGGAAAGTTACAAGCCGGGATGGATATCTATCTCCATGGCTTGGGTGGTCCGTAAGTTTCCATCTTTCGAATTGCTCGATTAGTGGATTTCGTCCGATATTTTAAGGGTTGGAATCACGAATAACAGTGAGATGCCGGAGATCTCGCGCGTTTTGTCGATAGCATGTCCGGACTGAGACTTGGAAAATAGTGCGCTGCCGCCGTAGTTCCTCGTTCTGACAATATTTCTTAGCGCCCCCTCCGTCCTGCCGGCTTTCGTCATTCGGAAAGCCAAGCAGTTGGCTTTCCGTCCGCTACGCGGACCACTCTTCAACCCCACGAAGGGAGATCGGAGGGGGCGTAGAGCACGATCTCTGAATATCGCCATCCAAACCCCCAGCCGCTTCGCAGCGGCTTTTTTCATGCCCGGAGAAAATCATGACCCGACCCACATGGACGAGGCGCTGACCCATGGCCATCACCCCGCTCGATATCGCCAACATGGCGCTGGCCGTGCTCGACGAGGCGCCGATCGACAGTCTCGATCAGGACGTCAAGGCGGCACGGCTGCTCAACTTGCATTTCGACCTCGCAAGGGAAGCAGAACTTACCAAATGTGCCTGGGTGTTCGCCATCCTGCGCGCCACGGTTGCCGGGGCGGACACCGGCAGCGATTGCGGCTTGACCTTTGCCTATGAACTGCCGGCCGACTGCCTGCGGCCGCTGCCGCTGACCCGTGATGGCGAGCCGGACGGCGTGCCGATTTCGTGGCGCCAGGAGGCGGGGCTGATCTATTCCGACCAGTCCGGCCCGATGACCATCCGTTACGTCGCCAACCTCACCGATCCCAACGACTGGGATGCGCTGTTCACCGAGGTTCTGGTGGCGGCCCTTGCCGTCAAGGTGGCGCATCCGCTGACGCACAAGTCAGGCATGATCGATATTGCCCGCTCGGCCTATGACCGGGCGCTGGACGCGGCGCTCAACGCCAACGCCATCCAGCGCGGCAGCCGGCTCTACACCGCCTCGTGGTCCAATCAGCGCGGCGACAACAGGATTGCGCGCTGATGACGACGCTCTATCCCGTCCAGGACGTCTTCACCCGCGGCGAGATCTCGCCGCGCCTGCATGCACGCGCCTCGCTCGACTTCTATCGGGCGGCGCTGGCCAAATGCGAGAACTTCATCACCCTGCCGCATGGCGGCATCCGCAAGCGCGGCGGCACCTATTTTGCCGGCGAGGTGAAGATTTCCGCGAAGACGACGCGGCTGATCCCGTTCATCTTCTCGGCCGATCAAGCCTATGCGCTCGAATTCGGCGACCGGTACATCCGCGTCCATGCCTATGGCGCGCGCGTCGACACGGTGGAGGTCGCTTCGCCCTATCTCGAGGCGGACCTGTTCGAGCTCGCCTATGTCCAGTCGGCCGACCAGATGTGGGTCACTCACCGGGACTATCCGCCCAAGGTGCTGACGCGCAGCGCACACACGGCGTGGGCTCTGACGGATTTTGAATTCCTCGACGGTCCCTACGACCCGGTCAACGACACGGCGACGACGCTGACACCGTCCGACACCGGGCATCTGACGCCGCAGATGACCAGCAACACGACGCCTTCCGGCACCGCTTCCACCGGCAGCGGCAGCGCCTCTGCCTGGCAGATGTTCGACCGCGACAAGACGCAGGATATCCAGATCTCTGGCGGCGGTGACGGCTATATCCGGTTCCGCAATGCCGGCGGTTCACAGCGCGTGGCCGATGCCTACTGGATCACCACGTCCCGGGTAGCAACGGGCAATTATGATTTCTTCACCGCCTGGGAATTGCAGGGTTCCAATGATGGCACCAACTGGGTCACCCTGGATACTCGTACGGGCGAGCTCGGCTGGGGCAATGGCGAGACGCGCTTCTACGAATTCACGAACAAATCGGCCTTTGAATATCATCAACTGGTGTTCAGCGGCGGTGGCGGCGATGATGCCGAAAGCAGCGTTTCGGCCGAGCTTGCGATCCATGTCGCCGCATTCGACCAGACGCCGTTCGACATCACCGCGTCTTCAAGCATCGGCATCAACAATGACACCGGCTTCCAGGCGACCGATGTCGGCCGCGCCATCCGCTTGTTGGGCGCCGACGGCATCTGGCGGTGGGCGAGGATCACCAGCCGCACCAGCACGACGGTCGTCAAGATCATTCTCTACGGCCATGCGCTGCCGAACATGAACCCGATCACGCGCTGGCGGCTCGGCACCTTCGTGCCCGGCAAGTACGTCGAAAGCGGGTCGCTCTACGAGGAGCGGCTGGCCTTCAGCCGCAAATTCTCGGTCTATGCCTCGGCCACCGGCGATTTCGACAATTTTGCACTGGGCGAGAAGGACGACGACGCGCTGGAGTTCGTCCAGGCGGGCGGCGGCCAGGCCAACGACATTGTCTGGATCGCCGACAGCGACGGCGCGCTTCTGATCGGCACCTCAGGCGGCATCCGCGCCCTGTCGGGCTCGGGCATCGACGAGGCGCTGACGCCGTCCTCGTTCAAGAACCGGCGCTCGCGCACCTTTGGCTGCGCCCGCATCCGCCCGGTCGATGCCGGCCAGTCGTTCCTCTATGTCACACGCTCGCGCAAATCGATCGCCGAGCTGACGCAGACGGCGCAGAGCCGTTTTGCTTCGGACGATGTCGGCCAGGTCTCCGAGCATATTCCCAAAAAGGGTGTGGTCGAGCTCGCCTTCCAGACCGATCCCGACCCGTTGCTGTGGTTCCCGCTCGAGAATGGCGAGCTTGGCGGCTACACCCATCAGCCGAGCCAGGAGGTGCGCGGCATGCACCGGCATCGCCTGGGCGGCAACGTCAGCGGGGCGGGCTCCGATGGTTCAAATTGGGCTGATGTCGAAAGCGCTGCGGTCACCCCCGGCCAGGACGGCAATGACGATCTCTGGCTGATCGTGAAGCGCAGCATTGGCGGCGTGACCAGGCGCTACATCGAGATCAAGACCGCGCCGTTCGAATACGGCGCCATCGCGGACGCCTTCGAGGTCGATTGCGGCCTGTCCTACGCGGGTCTTGCGGTCACCACGGTGGGCGGCGCCATGCACCTTGCCGGCCAGTCCGTCGATGTGCTCGCCGACGGCAAGGTCTATCGCGGGCTGACCGTCAGCGGCGGCGGCACCGTCACGCTGCCGGGCGGTTCTACCGCCGCCAAATGGCAACTCGGCCTGCCCTACGCGGCGGGCGCCGACACGCTGGAGCTCGATGTCGGCGGCCGCGACGGCTCCATCATCGGCCGCCGCAAGAAGGTGGCGAAGGTGATCCTGTCGCTGCTCGAGACCGACACCACGGGGCTTCAAGTCCAGTCCTTGATGCGCGGCCGCTGGGAGCCGGTGCGCATGCCCTCGATCATCGCGCCGGACGGGCGGGCAACGCTGTTCACCGGCAATGTCGAGGTGCCGATCGACGACAGCTGGGAAGGGCAGGGCCGAGTGCGGATCCGCCATGTCAACCCGACGCCCTGCACGATCCGTGCGTTCACGCCGGTGTTCGACGCCGAGCCGTAGAGCGCCGGCGTTGAAGATGGTGATTTCCCCCCTTGAGGGGGAGATGTCGCCGGAGGCGACAGAGGGGGTCGGTTCGACCGGACGCCAACCTCCTCCACGTTGAAAGAGGATGCCGACGCTCCACGCGAAGCGCCAATCTCATCTGCCGCGGTAGGTCGCACCCGGTCGTGCCGACCCCCCTCTGGCCTGCCGGCCATCTCCCCCTCGAGTGGGGAGATAACAATTCACCAAAGGATCCCCGAAATGACATCTCCCCATGCCGAAATCCTCGGGATGGCGCGGACGGCTGCCGAATTCGCCGCCGTCATCGCCTTGCTCGACACCGACCTCAACGACGCGCTTCACTGCAGAACCGAACTGGCGCAAGCCGAGGACCGCGCGGTCTTCGGCGATGGCGACCTGGCCGCCGCGCGTGCCGCGCTGGACGACTGCAACGACCAGATCGGGCTGCTGGAAAAGACCATCGACGCCGCCGGCAAGCGCCGTGCGGAGGCCGCGCAAGGCGAAGCGCGGGCCGACATCGCCGCGCTTGGCGACGAGATCAAGGCCAAAGCTGCAACGCTTGGCGAGCGCTGGGGCAGCGCCCGCCGGCTGGTCGAGCTGCTGCGCCAGGAATTGTTCGAGGCCGATGCGCTCGCCCGCACCATTGCCACCGCCAACGGCCTGTTCGATGCCGCCGGCGTCGCCGAGCTGAAGATCAATCTGACCACGACCCGCCGCGCCGCCATGGCCGGCCCGCGGGCCGCTGCACCCGCCCGTCTCAGCCGGCCGGCGTTGCAGGCCGACAGGCTGCTTGTGTCGTTCCTCACCCCCGGCGGTGCGCTCGACCCGCGCCCGGCGCTCGGCGCGCCGGTGGACGGCGTCAAAAGCAAATTCATTCCCGCAAACACCTCCTTTGGCGAACGAGGCTGAACGCATGTGCACACTTGCCCTTATCGGCACCGCCCTTTCTGTTGGCGGCGCGCTGGTCGAAGGCCAGCAGTCGAAGCAGATGGCCGACTATCAGGCCAAGGCCTACGGGCAGCAAGCGCAGGCCGAGGCGCAGAGTTCCGCCTTCGAGCAGAGCCAGGAGCGCTATAAGCAGGATTTCCTGCTGGGCCAGGCGCGTGCGCAGGCCGGCGCCTCGGGCGTCGGCATATCAGGCTCGCCGGCCGAGGTGCTGGCCGCCAATGCCAGGCAGGGCCAGCTTGATCTCGACGCGATCCAGTACGGCTCGAAACTGCGCCAGAACAGTCTCAATACGCAAGCCGCGCTCTCGCGCTTCTCCGGCAAGCAGGCGGTCACGGCCTCGATCTTCAAGGCCGGCAGCAATCTCGTATCGGGTCTCTCCGGCCTCTACGACCCGACCAAGGCCGTGACCTTCGGCAAGGGCGCCTTCCCACCGCCGCCGGGCGGCTCGTCCACCGGAGGCCTCTACTGATGGCCACCATTCCGCTCCACATAGCGCAGCGCCGGCTCGATGCCGGCAATGCGGTGCCGTACCCCGGGGGATCGCCGATTGGCGGCGCCATGCAGGGTCTTGGCGACCAGTTCTCGGCTATCGCCGAGCGCTACCAGCAGATGAAGGACCAGCAGGACGCGTTCGACGCCGAACTGGCGCGGCGGCGGTTCACCAGCCGGATCGGGCAAGCCGAAGACGAGGTGGCGGCCAACGCCCCGGACGGCGCCGGCCTGCATGAGGCCATGTATGGCCAGGTCAATCCGCGCGACGGCCGGGTGGTCAAAACAGGCCTGTTCGACAGGCTGTTCGGCGATGCCTTGCCTGATATGCCCGAAAGCCAGCGTGCTGGTTTCGCCAGGCAGAAGGAGACGATGCGCGCGATTGGCGCACGGCGCATGGCGCAGCGGCAGCTCCAGCGCCGTGACGAGTATGAGTTGGCCGAGTGGACCAAGGTCGACACCATGTCCACGGGTTCCATCGCACAGGGCGACCCGAACGACGCCGAGACATTCGAGGCGATCCGGCAGAGCGGCTTCGACCTGATCGCCAAGATCGGCAACTCGATCATTCGGCAAACAGCCGAGGCCACCTGGCGCACCAACACGGCCAAGGCGCTGGTCCAGGCAATGATTGCCCAGGATCCGAAGCGGGCGGCTGAGATGCTGGGTGCGGGGCGGGCTGGCAGCCGGATCAAAGATGATACGGCCGAGGCGGTTGGTGGCCCACAGGCAAATACCACAAGTTTTGTGGCGCCAAGAGACGATCGCCTTGGCGAGCCGACGCCATATGAGCGAGCGGTGCAGGTTGTCCGGGACGACATCCCGCCTGAAGACAGGCCAGCGTTGGCCCAGAAAGCGCGGACCGCTGAGATCGCACGGCAGGTCGAAACACGAACCAACATCGGCCTCGCCGAACGGAATGCGCCAAGCTCCATCAGGGAAACTGGAACCTATTCCGGCCCCGTGCAGACTCCGGAGCAGTTCATCGCTCTCTACGGCGCCACCGAAGGCGTCAGGCGCTTCCAAGCCTTCAGCCAAGCAATGGATGTCAGTCGGCAATTCTACAGCATGCGTGGCATGTCGAATGAGGCCGTTTTGGCCAGAGTCAAAGAGTCCTCGCCCAAGGCCGATAGTGCTACGCCGGAAGAGGACAGCGCGCGTCATGAAGTAATAGCCACGGCCGCCGACCTCACGCTCAAAGAGAGGCAGGGCGATCCGGGTGGCTATGTACGTAAGACGTTCGCGAATCTCGATGCGGCTTGGAACAATCTTTCGACGCCGGAAGACTATCAGGCAGCCATCATCGGCTCGATCGCCGCTCAGCAGCAACTGGGCTTCGAGAAGATTCAACCGCTGCCCAATTCCGTGGCGGGAGGCGTCGTCGACGGACTCAAAAACGGAACAAACCCGCAAGATCCCGCCCTAAACAACCTCTTTGCTGCACTGCCTACCGAAGCTGCCCAAAAGGCAATGCTAGACCACCTAATTCGGACAAGTGCAGCGCAGACAGAGAGAAGCCTAGCTGATCGAACACGTCGCGATTGGATAGTCGACCCCGAAATGCTGCTCGATCTGCGCCAAGCAGCCGAGTTGGGTCTGCGGGACTCGCATGTAGAAGTCACGAATTACATTCCTACGCCCCAAGATAAGCTTGGCTACCTTATCGCCGGCGATAGTAAGCCAAGCAGCGTGCGGCGTAATCTGGCGCGGATGCTGGTTGGCTCCGAGGGAGCCGGCGAGCAGGGCATCTCGCTGCTCGGCATTGCGCCCATGGTCGCGGCCGATAAGGCTGTTGCGTCCGCGATGTCTGGCAACGTCGGCGACACCATTCTCAATGTCTTAGGAACGCTCCCCACCGAGAAATTGGTATCCGTCGGCCTGCAACAAGCCGGCAAGATTGCGGGGCCTTTGGTTAAGGAACTCTCGCAGGTCTTGAGGCGGTCCGACGACCTAGCGGAGGGGGCCGAGGCGCTTGTTCGCAGAAGCAGCGGCAAGCTCGCCGACTCGACGGAGGACGCTCTTTCTGAAGGAGCGGATCTTTACAAAGGCGTAGACGACTTACCTACACCCGGGACCGAACCGCTGACAGAAGAAGCAGGCGACGGCGCTAGTCGAGGGCCGACCGGTCAATTCTATAGTGTGGTGTTCGAGACAGAGATAGATTCTGCATTATATCCGAACGTTTCGCGCCCACGCCATTTCCAGGCGGCCAACGAAGCCCTGCTGGTGCTAATGGAAAGAGAGCCGGATTTCGCGAAAGCTCTGCAAGATGCGGGAATTAACCTCCAGCGGACAAAGAGGGGGCTCGTTCCCCGAAGAGCGCCCCCCGGCTACACTTGGCACCACGACACAAAAGCCGGTGTGATGCAACTTGTCCCTAGATCGCAGCATGATCCTGGGACTATCTTTCAGAAAGCATTGCACCCGAATCGTCGAGGAGGATTTTCTTTATGGGGAAAATAATCAAGTTGTTGGATATTGTTGGACGGTTGTCGGACTTTGACGAGGATGACACGATTTATGTGGCGGAGCCTTGGACTGAAGATTCCAATGCAATGGTTGCGACCGCACCCGACGATAGCACGGTGCCTCCGAAGGCGGCAGCCAAAGCGGGGCTTACATATTTCATCGAGATATTCATTGCGATTGAATTTACCGAGGCCTGGGTAGCTTCACTGAAGGAAAAGCCCAGCCTGTCGGCTATCTGCCAAAGACTCATCGAATACGCCACCAATGATGCGTGAGGGGAAACATGGCGACTAACCCACGTTACGATGGACAGCCGCTGCTTAGGCTGCTGGAGCTTTATGTGCTCTGGGTCATTGGAGAACTTTCTCAAGAGTCGGAGGATGGCTTGAAAAAGATGGCCCCCAAACTGCAATCTATCTATGGCGGCGACGGACAATGGCATGATGCAATTGCCCAAGCCATGCACATGCCCGAGGGAATGCCGGCAGCAATCCGGGATATGTGGGCAAAGAATCTCAAAATCGCCCGCGACAACAATGTAACGCTTAACCCTCAGCAATTTGCCGAGATGTTCGTGGACAATAACTTCGCAGGTTGAACGCTGTTTTCTGATTGGAATTGCGGTGCGGCTGGCGTTCTACGGCGCCCCCTCGTCCTGCCCGACATCTCCCCGGAGGGGGATTACGGTGACGATGCACTTTTATGAATTCTATCGATACGGATCGGAGTGAAATCTAGACAAAGAAAATAGTGCAAGAGCACGACTCGCCAAATGTAGGCAGCCCCGAAGCAAGAGCCTGGGCGCGAAATTATCTAAAAGATCGATAGTGCGTGCGAAAAGCGCGGCAACTGGGTTGCTGACCGAGGCGAAAAGGCTGATGCCGACCTTGTGCTGCAGTTACGGTGACAGCGCACTTTTATCGGTCCCACCCATGTGACGGGGGTTAACCTCCCGACGCGCCCACGCCCCAAAATCAGACCCTTTTCACAGCCTCGCTTGCGCGGGGCTTTTTTCATGGAGCAAGCCTTATGGCCCGACCTGCAACCGCCGCCGTTCGCCTGTTGACCGGCGAGCGCGAACCCGTGCGCCTGGCAACGACGGCGAACCTGGAGACGATCGTCATCGACGGCGTTGCCTGGATCCAGGGCCTCAAAATGGTTGACGGCGTCCAGACAGCGACCGGCGACCGGGTGCTGGTCAAGGACCAGGCGGACGCCAGGCTGAACGGCATCTATACGGCCTCGGAAGGCTACTGGTACCGCGCCGCCGATGCGCGCGCGGGGCGCACCATGCAGAAGGGGACGACGGTGCATGTCCAGGAGGGCACGGCTTCGGCCGCTTTCGTCTATGCCTTCCAGACAGTGAGCCCCGTGATCGGTGCCGACGACATTGTGCTGTCGTTTTACCAGTCCGACGACACCGTCGGCGATATCCAGGCAGCCGCGCAAGGCATCATCGACCAGGCCCAGGCCGCGGCGGACGTGGCGACGGGCGCCATGACGACGGTGCTCGATCCGCAATTCGCTACGCTCGCAGCCGCCCAGGCGTTTTCCCCGCCGATCGCCCCGACATACATCCGCACAGCCTTCTACGACAGTCACCAGGTAGCAGGCAGCGGCGCGATTTATCAGAAGAACGGAACGAGTGCCGGGGATCTGGTGATCATGCTGGCCGACCATGCGACGATTGTTGGTTATTCGCTGTCGGGCACTCCCACGGCGACCCAAAAAGGAGCGCGCAAAGACAACGTCAATGACGACGGCCCGGCGGTCCAGGCTGCTTACAATCTGGCGATCGGGGGCGTCGACCTTCCAGCTGGGACCTATAGGATGGTTCCCGGTCCTGTCTCACCCTTCACGCTCGCCGGACAACCCACAAATAACATCTATCGGGCAGTTGCGCTGACGGTGGACAATGTGGCGATCACCGGGCGCGAGGCGGTGCTTCACGGCGTGAGCCGCCCTGGCGTCAGCGCAAATGATGTTCAGCCGGTGTTCTCGACCGATATGAATATGGCGGTTGGAACGCGGAAGAACATCACCTTTGACGGCGTTACCTTCGATAGCGTCAACGATGCCGATGCAATTAACAGCAACCAGCGGCTTGCCTACGTGGTAGGCGTCGATGGGTTGCGATACCTGGATACAATCGGCCGTTCCAGCGGGGGGCGGCGCGGCTACTATTCCCACATTCAAAACTGCAAAAACGTCCAGATCAATGGGCATTTTCACCAAAAAATGACAGGTGGCTTCAATGTCCGCTACGTCGATAGCCTTGTGATTACGAACTTCATTTTTGATGATTTCTCAGAGGCGATCGATCTCGACGGGACAAGCAAGCGCGTCGTCATCCGAAATGGCGTTTTCAAGTCGACGTCTCGTCTGAACCAGTGCATTGACGTCAACGATCAGGTTGATGCCTCGATTGGCGACTTCTCTGTCTTCAATGTTGGCAATATCGCCACGATAAACTACAAAACCACGACACCGGAGATTTTCGCCGATTACGTCGCCGGAAACCCGGTCAGAAACTACCAACTTTCCAAGCGCATCCTTATCAGCAATATTTCCGGTTCAGCGGTCGGCACGACGGCCGCTCCCGTTTTCTACATCGGCTGGGATTGGGCGGCTGGCGGCCACCCAGGCGCTGGTCCAGTGCAGGACATCACGCTTGAAAACATCACGCTCGATGACCACAGTTATTTTTGGATACGCGAAGGCATCAACGTCAAGCTCAAGGACATTACATCCTACCGTGCGATTTGCGGGTTCAACCATGCTCTCACCTGTTTTTCAGCGGTGGGGAATGGCGATCAAATCGGGTGGTCAGACCTCGACATAGATATCGATGGCCTGCGCATTGAGGCCTCCGACAAAGGTGGCATTAGCATTCAGTCGGCGTCTCGTGTGAAAGTGCGACGCCTGGTGACGCGCGGCAACAACACGGCTGGTGGCACTCAAACTGATCTGACCATTACAAATCTCGGCGCGCGAGCTGGCCGCGCCTCAGTTGATGATTGTGACATCGAAGGCGATGTGATCTTGAACGGAGACAGCACTGCCATCCCTGCTTGGGCTCCCGACACTATCTACAAGCGCAACGCTCTTGTGACAAACGGCGGCAACGTCTACCGCGCCACAGCCGAAGGTCGGTCGGCGGGCAGTGGCGGGCCGGCCGGAACGGCGCTGTCGGTGACGGACGACGGCTCAGCTTCAATTGCCGCGTGGGCGGTATCGACTGCCTATGCGGTCGACAATGTGGTCTCGCACGGTGGTGCCTTCTTTATCTGCGTAGGGGCGGGCATCTCGGCGGCGGCAGGAGGACCTGCGGGGACCGATAATCGCATTTTCGACGGAACGATCATCTGGCGCCCCATACAGGGCGCGGTGAAATGGCAGTATCAGCTTTACCCCTATGCGATCATGTGGGGGAAAAACAACAAGGTCCGTGGAACTGTGACGGTGCAGGGTGATGCGCAGAAATACATCTTCGCCGAAAGTATTGCGGCGCAACTTGACGATTACGCCGCGACTGGCACGATAAACAAGAGCGTGTTTGTTGCCCGCCGTCGCGGTCGCATCGTTCGCGCCAGCTACCAAACTACAGCCGACGTCGCAGCCGACGCAGTCAACTACCGCAACTTGATCGTTCGCCGCTTTCGCGGCGGGATCTCCACAAACGTTTCCACTATTGATACCACAGCAGTCGGGCTGACAGCCTTTGTCACGCGCGACGGTGGAGTAGCCAGCAACTCCGCTGGCGCTGATCTCGAGCCCGGCGACGTTGTCATAGTAAATTCAAACTCCGCCGGCGCCGGGCGGGTGCTTGCCGGTGTCGCTGTTACTATCGATTTCATGGAGTTTTGACTGGCCCCTGCGTCGCATCGATACAGGATCCGCGCACCTACTGCGCGCGCGTCCGAGCTGCATTTATATGCCAGGGGCGATCCTATGATTGCACTTTGAAGTAGGGGACGACCACAAATACAGACAATAGAAAGCGCTCGGGCCGCCAGCACCACAAGGGACCGCTACAGTTCGCGCACCATCTGCGGCTCCTCATCGATGCGGAGTCGTCCCCAGGTTCTCTTTCGATTGTGAATTTCTCATGATTCGGCGCCGTGCGCGCATCGCCATGACAAGTCTCGAAGGCGCCGCCGCGCAGTCAGCTAGCGGCTATGCCGCCGGCCTTACCCCTCTCAGCCTCGCTTTCGCGAGGCTTTTCCATGGAGCAAGCCAGCATGGCCCGATCTTCAGCCGCCGCCGTTCGCCTTCTGACCGGCGAGCGCGAACCCGTTCGTCTGGCGACGACCGCCAGCATTGCGTTTTTCGGCCTTCAGACCATCGACGGGGTGGCGACGGAGGTGGGCGACCGCGTGCTGGTCAAGGACCAGGCCGACCAGACGCAAAACGGTATCTATACGGTAAGCGAAGGCCGATGGTTCCGCGCCGCCGATGCCCGCACCGGGCGCACCATGCAGAAGGGAACGACGGTGCATGTCCAGCAGGGCAACGCCTCGGCCGATTTCGTCTTTGCCTTCCAGACGCTGAACCCTGTGATCGGAACCGATGACATTGTGCTGTCGTTCTACCAGTCCGACGACACCGTCGGGGATATCCAGGCAGCCGCGCAAGGCATCATCGACCAGGCACAGGCCGCTGCGGACGTAGCGACGGGCGCCATGACAACCTTGCTCGATCCGCAATTCGCGACCAAGGCGACGGCGGAGGCCTATTCGCCGCCGATAGCACCCACATACATCCGCACCGCCTTCTACGACAGCTCTCACGTGGCAGGCAGCGGCGCTGTGTACCGCAAGAATGGAACGAATGCCGGGGATTTGGTGATCACGCTGAGCGATGGCATGATGAAGACGGGCTATACTCTCGCCTCAACCCCGGTGACGGCATCAATGCTCGGGGCGCGTGGTGGCGGTGCGAATGCCACGGCTGCAATAGGTGCACTGCTCGCGGGCAGCTATCCGCATGTGCTGATTGACGGCTCCTACCAGACCGACGGCAACCACACGATCTCGACAGCGAAGAAGCGCGTCGAATGCCTGGGCGGCTCTGCCCTGATCCTGCGCGCGCCAGTCGGTACCGTTACCGGCCACCATCCCGTCATCGATATCGCCGCCGATGACGTCCTGATAGACGGGGGCCTCACGATCGATGGTGGATCACATGCCGGCTACCAGGCTTCTATCGGTATTCGCGTCGGCCTCTCCACTGGTGCACGCCGGAAGCGGCCGACAATTCGTGGCGTGAAAGTCCGCAATCTTGGCCTTGCCGGCGTGATGGCGCTCTGTGTCGACAGCCCGACGATTGAGGACATTGACGGCTATAACATCGTCACGCCAACCGGCGGCGAGTTTGGCGACACGGTTTACGTGGCCGGCGTCCGTAAGCCGATCGTGCGCAACATCCGGTCGGCGAAGTGCAAACGCGACGGCGTCGTGTTGACCTATACGGGGAATCTAAACACCACCGACGTGTTGGTCGACGGGGTTTTCGCAGATGCACATCTCGACAGCCCCTCCGCCGGTGTCTGGGTGGAGATGACCGGTGCGCGAGATCCACGAGGGATCATAACCAACGTGGTGGCGAATGACTGTCTGGTTGGCATAGCCGCGACTGACGCCAACAGCGAGATCGTCATTTCGAATGTCAAGGCAATCGGCAACCGGCTGTCCGGTAGTTCTGCCGGTAACGTCTTCGGCGTTCAGATTCAGTCGGGCCGGCTCGATAACTGGTACGTCGATCGCTACAACACCGCTCTGCAATTGGAGCCAAACGGCGAATATCAGTTCGCCCTCAGCTCGCAAGTTGGATCGTTTGCGACTGGCGAAACGGTCAGCGGCGGCACCTCTGGCTCGACCGGAACCCTGCGGTTCCAACATTTTGAAATCGTCATCACCGGTTCAACCGTCGACTATGAACTCGGTGAGACGGTGACTGGCGGTTCATCCGGCGCGACGGGCATCTTGGTCGACTTCTTTGCCAACGTGCTGAGGGTCTTGCCGGTAAGCGGGACATTTCAGGCCGCTGAAACAATCACTGGAGGCATCTCTGCGGTTGCCAAAACGGCAAACAGCGCGACCCGGCGCATCTATGTGCGCGGTTCGGCCGGCATCTTTCCAGCTGGCGAGACAATCAGGGGCGGAACGTCAGGTGCCACAGCTGTAATCGCCGCGCCCTACCAGACGCCTCTTGCGATCGGCCCGGGCACGTTGATGAACTGCTCGACCGACGCCATTGTCGTTGCGAACGTCGTGACACCGGCGAGCCTTAGCCTTTCTGGCATCAGGGGAAACACCCAGTCGCATGGTATCCGGTTCAACCTTTCCGTGGGCCAGCGGCTGCGCAAAGCCAGTCTCAGGGACATCGCCCTGAAGAACTCTACCGCCATTGGCGTTGCCTTTCGGGTGACCACCGGCGGCGCGATAGACGAAATGCTGGTCGATGGTTTCGACATGTCGGAATGGGTTGGCGATGGCACCGGCAGTTCCATCACGGCCGGCACCGTGACCAGGTTTATTGGCGGCAACAATCCCGGTCTGCAGGGGACGTCGAGTGTGCCGATCAATCTGACCGTCAACACGACGCTGTCTGGGCTTCACAACCGGGCACTCTGCCACAACAACGGCGCCGGCGCGACGTGGACACATACGCTGCCGCCTGCCGTGCCTGGCCTTCGGATCGGCTTTGCCGGAGTACACGCAACCCATGTCATGAACATCAAGCCCAACGGGACGGATACGATCAAGGGCGGCGGTGCAGGAAAATATCTCATTCTCGATCCCGGCGAGCGCGTAACACTGGAGGCCTATACGGTAGGACTGTGGGTTGTCAGTTCGGCTATCGGCTGGTCAGGGGATTTCGAAGCCTAGGATGAATTCGCAACTTTGCGTAAGGGTACTGCGTCATGCCTAAGTTGATCGTTGCGAGGATGACGAAAACTAGAGGATACGTCAGCTTCAATTTTGTGGCCAACAACACAACCGACAGGCCAATGCCCAAGAGCGGCAAGCTCGACAAATACATGGCAACCCCTACAACTGCCCATAAGCCGTATCGGAGCAGAAAGTCGAGGCCAACGCCGAGATAGCCAAATGTGAAGAACATCGGTATCTGACTTTCGCTTAGGCCAAACAGCGTTATCCGCTGGTAGGAAAATGCCCACTCCATCATCTGATCGTGCTGCGTGCCCTCGATATAGAGTTGCGATCTTGTTTCAAGATTCAGCAACGTCCAATATATGATGATTGAAAGCAGCGCTATACCGACGGCGGCCACAAGAAGTCTCCATCTTCGAACAGCAAAAAATTGGTGGAGCCCAACAACTCCGCAGAACATTGCGACGAACATCATGCCGCCAAGCGACATCGTCGCGATCGCTGAAAGAATGCCTAAAATTGATACCTTGGAGAGCTTGCGCGAAAGGGCGTACTCGCCAGCAAGCAGGCTTGCGATCATAGTCGAATGGGTGCCTGGTTCATTCGACAAGCCTGCAAAGCGCGGCACTCTGCCGACAGCAAGCTCAAGTCCTTTCTTACTCATGACCGTCTGGTCACCAAGGCCAAGACTTGCAAGCGGGTCAAAATAAGTTCGGAACGCCGCGAAATAGAAAATCTGGAACAGGACCATAAGCGCGTGCGCAGCGATCGCCCATCGCAAACCAACCAACAAAGGGCGACTGTCTTTGGCAAAGCAAGCTGGAACGAGGATGAGAGCCAAGCTGCTGCCAATAGTGCCTAGGACTGCTTTGGTGCCGCCCCCTTCGGTGAAAGTTCCGCACATCCCGACTAGTAGGAAAGCAACGATCCAAAAAGCACTCGCCTTGACCGGCGCACTTAATAGAGGGATCAGCATGAGAAGCCCGAGGTAGCAAAAGGCGGCCACCCCGAATTGAGACAGGTAGACACTTTGCAGACTCATTGCGATGACGGCAGCGGCGGCGTAAATTGTCTTAAGTTTGTCAGCAAAAGTTGACTGCCTATCGATTGGAATACTTTTTGTTTTTGTGTAATAGTGTGACATCGTTCTAGCAGGACTTGTAGACAGGGATCGTCCCGCAAAGAAATCCGGATTCTGTCAACGCCGTTGCTAAGTCAAGCGCCCCGTCAATCTTGCATTGCGCTACGATAAATCTACCCAACGTTGCCACCGTCTTCCCATCGCATGGGGTGCCGCCGCCAACAGGCTTACATTTCACATAGGCATTTTCATAAGAAAGGCTAACGCTATGGGCTACTTTTTCCGCAGACGTCGTACCTGATGGCCTAACTCCACAGAGAACAATGGAAGTGCCATCCACCTCGAACGAATTAGCGGTGAGCACGGTCAGTCGACCTTTGATGTCCTTTATTTCTGCCAGCTTCGGCACGGCTTTGGGAACCTTGGGAGTGGCGAATGCTAGGACGCCGATAGTCATGACCGCTCCAAGTCCGACGGCAATGGCAATGAAAGCAATTGGTCTCATGGCTGTCTCACCTCGAATCGGCTATCACTGCGCCTTTATAAACGCGATTGTTCCCCCAGTTCGGCCAAACTCTGTAAATCCACGCCTGGTTATGTTCCGCTCCAACTCCAGCGCTTCGGCAGGGCCGGTCAATTTGGGGTGGAACTCGATGATGAGTTTTTCAAATAACTCAAAATGGTTTGGCGGAATGCTCGTTTCAGCGCCTTCGATATCCATGATCAAGACGGTTGGCCTAAACGGCAGGTCTGAAACGATTGTCGGGATTGAGAGCATAGGTATTGTGAGTCGTTCGGCTTCGTTGTCTCGACGCAACGCGCTGGATGACCAGAAATTTCGGCTGATACCGAAGCTGATAGAACCGTCGGCCGGACCTACAGCGACGGTCCTAAGAACGGGCAAGCTTATCCCATTGAGGCGAAAGTTCTCGCGGATGGATGCCTCTAGGCGAGGGTTTGCTTCGACCATGCAGTAATCATCGATGCCGATGTCGATCATGCAGTTCAACGCCATGAAGCCGATCGCGCTGCCGGCCTCCAGAACCTTGTCGTGGTGGCTCAAAAAGCGCGAAGCCAGAGCCGCATCTTGATCCTCGTAACCTCTGGCCATCACGTACCGCATGCGGCGGGAGACGCCATCCAAAGACAGGGCGATGTTCCGGACTGTTACCGTTCTTCTGCCGGCGGTAAGAATTTCAAAGCCAATATCGCGCACGTTCCGTATAGCTTCCAGGATCATCTCGGTTCCTTACGAGCTGGAATCAGCAGCCGAAAGTAAACGCGCCGGCCCAACTTCTGGCAAGGTGCATGACTCATATCCACGGCTTGCCCGGTTCATGGTTTTCTCCGACTGCGGACTTCCTGATCATCGCATCACTCTGCAGCGCCCTGCGTTTTTCCCGCCTCGCATTTCCTCGACCGTGAAGTTCCTCCACGGTCTCCCCGACCATAGTTCAATCATCAAAGGAACCACCATGGACCGCAACTTCGCGCGGGCGCTTGCGCTTGTTCTCAAATCGGAAGGCGGGTGGTCGGACAATCCGGCTGACCCCGGCGGCGCCACCATGAAGGGCGTGACGCTTGCCAGCTTCCGCCGCTATGTGAAGGCCGACGCGACGAAGGCGGATCTGCGTGCGATCAGCGACGCGCAGGTCGCCACCGTTTATCGCCGCTTCTACTGGGACGCTGTGCTCGGCGCCGAATTGCCCGATGGCGTCGACCATGCGGTGTTCGATTTCGCCGTCAACAGCGGGCCTGGCCGGGCGGCCAAATATTTGCAGGCGGCCGTCGGCGTTGCGCAGGACGGGCGGATCGGACCGGTCACCGTCGCGGCGGCCAAGGCAAAGCCGGCCGGCGTCACCATCGATGCGCTTTGCGATGCGCGGCTGGCGTTCCTCAAGCGGTTGCCGACATGGGCAACATTCGGGCGCGGCTGGTCCGATCGTGTCAGGTCGGTGCGGGTTCAGGCCCTGCTGATGTCGGCGCAGCGCCCCGCGGCACCGGTGGCCGCGCCGGCGTCGCCCAGGGTCGAGACATCGGCTGATGTGATGCCGGCGACCCAGCCCGTGCAGCCGGCGCCCGGCGGCAAGACGGCTGCCGCGGCCGGCATCCTCGTTCTCATGGCCGGAGCGCTCGCGGCCTTCCGGCATCGGGTCGCCGATTTTTTCGGGAGCCTGTTTCAATGACATGGTTCAACACCAATGCGCTGCACAATCTCCTCAACACGCTGATCGCCATCATCTGCGGCGGCGCGCTCGCCGGCTTCGACTGGACGCTGCTCGGGGTGGGCGACCGCACCGCGCTTCAGATCAGCGGCGCCATTGCCCTTGCCAAGATCATCATCAACGCGGTGCGTGACGGGCCGCGCGGCATGGTCGCGCCGCCGGCCAAGGAGACATGAGATGGGAACACTCGCCCTCGCGCTGCTTGGCCAGGCCTGGCCGTATCTTCTGGCAATGGGCGCCGCGCTTGCCGGTGTCTGGACGGCCTATGCCAAGGGCAAGGCCAGCCAGAAGGCCAGGCAGGATGCGGCCGACGCAGCGGCGCGCACCGAAGCCCAGAAGATCGACGATGCCGTCGCCGGCCGGGCGCCGGACGACAACAGGGGGAGACTGGCCAGATGGTCAAAATCATAGCGCTCTCGCTCCTGCTGGCCGGCTGCACCAAATCAGGCGGGTCGTTCTGCGCGGCCGGGCATCCCCTCCGCCCGACAAGGGCAGAGGCGGCGACCCTTTCCGATGCGTCGGTGGCGGCGATCCTGGCTCACAACGAAAAGGGCCAGAAACTTTGCGGCTGGAGGCCATGATGAACGATCTTTTCGACCTGCTCGGCATCAAGGGACCGGTCGTGGCGGCCGGTCTCGCCGGCGGCGTTCTGCGCGCGCTGTCGCGGCATCGCTACAAGCTGCGCGAAATGGTGGCCTCGCCGATCTGCGGCGCACTTGCGGCGGCCTACCTGACGCTGCCGGCGGTTTCCTACGCCAGGATCGCCGGCCTGCCGATGCCCGATCCCGCCGACGACACCACCACGCTGGCGGCTGCCTTCCTGATCGGCGTCTGCGCCATGTGGATTTCGGACGTGCTGTTCGAGTTTGTGGTGCGGAGATTCAAGCCGGGGGTGGAGGAGTAGCTATTGGCACCGCGTCGTCTGTTGGCTACTGCCTCGGAATTACCGAGGCAGGCAACCTGGCGCGGCGCTGCTCTCATTTCCAGAAACGACCGCTGCCCGCTTCGGCTCACGCCGGGGCGGCTTTTTTGTATTTCCGATCGGCTATTGCTGAGCGGCATTCGATCTGACCGGTCTCGTCATCGCCCGTTGTCACAAGCAAGTTAATCATGTCGGTTATGCATAATGATTATTGTTAATTTTTGATTGATGCACCGAAACCAGATAAAGACTTGAGCGGATGAAGTGTTCATATATTGTTAAACAAGAGGTAGACCACAGAAGACGGAAGCCATCTCCATCATCAAACGGGAGTAGCTTTCATGAATAAGTTCACTGTTATTTTAGCCGCTGTTGCAGTTGCATCGTCCGTTGGAGCCGCCGAGGCAGGTTGTGGGTGCGGAGGTTCGGGCGGCTGGGGAGGCAATTCGGGCAGCCTGATCAATGTTTCGCCATCCATCGACCTTGGCAAGATCACCGCGCTGAACGACGTGCTCAGCGGCAACAACATCCTGAGCGGCAATGTCGTCTCAGGCATTCTGAACGGCAACAAGACCAACATCGTCGGTGGCGTTCTGAGCGGGCTCGGCGTCAACCTGCTGGGCGGCAACAGCTACAGGCTGGGCAAGCGCCACTAGTTCGGCGCTGCATTCCAATCATCGAAGACAACCCAAAATAGCCCGTTCCGGTTCGCCGGGCGGGCTATTTTCGCGTGTCGGGCCGATCAAGCGAGGATGTTGACCGCGCGTGCCGCGACCAGCGCGATGGTCAGCAGCGAGATCATGGCCTCGGCCATCATCAGCAGCTTGGCGCGCTGGGAGAGTGGCAAGGTATCGGTGGGCGAAAATGCGGTCGCATTGGTGAAGGCGAGGAAGAAATAATCGACGAAGCCGGGCAGCCAATCTCGAAGCTCACGGTCGTTCAACGTCATCTGCGCGAACAGGAAATCGGCCTGTGCGAGCTTGACGAGGCCGCAGGTCGGCGGACCGCCGCGGTCGGTGCTCCAGAACCACAAGGCAAACACGATGACGTTGGTAACCCAGATGTTGAGTGCGTCGATCAGCAGCGTCGTACCGCTGTTGCCGGCATGGCCCTCCAGCAAGGCACGCACCAGCAGGACCAGCGAACCGCAATTCATGATGCTGATGATGGCGGTCATGGTCAGGGCTGTTCTGCGGATCATGACCCGAAACTGGCCGATCGCATGCCACTCGTGGTCCTCGACCGCCTTTCGGGTGGCGGCCTGTGTCCAGGCGGTGGCCACCGACAAGGGCAGCAGCAGGGCCGCCTCCAGCGCGGGCGCCACCCAGCGCGGCCCGAATGAGAGATTGTTGATGACCAGAAGCTGCAGGCAGATGATGACGAGAACGGCCGCACGGGCCATCCAGAAATCGAGCGCACGGTAATGAATGACGGCATGGTGGTGGCGCATTTTTCAAATCCTGGATGCTTTTTTGGGGACGGGAGCCGGTCAGGCGTAGGCGACACCTGCCGCGATCACGCCCAAGGCGCCATGCCCGGCATGTTCAGGGTGCTGCGGGATGGCGTGTTCCATTGTTGTCTTGCTGGCATGTGATGACGGGAGAGGCGGCATGGTGGCGCGAAACTCTGCCTCAATCTTGGTTTTGCCATGGTCGGCCAAGTATACATTTTCGTAAGCTTCAAGTTCTGGGCTGTTCGTAAAACCGTCCGGTGTGATTTATCCACCGCATGACGCGAATCGACGAACCCATGAACGGTTGGCTGCCGGTCGGCAGTTCTGTTCCAGGCGACTGGCGGCAGTCGTCGATCTGGCCGGGTCTGATGCGCTATCCAGAAGCCGGCCTGGCGCTTTGTGCCTGACGCAGATCCTGTGCTGGACCGTGGTTCCGGCGCTTGTCGATGCCGCCCCGCCCGGCGATGTCGTCGAGAGCTTCATGTGGGGCCGCGAATGGGTGCTTTTGACCTACAAGCATCCGCAGCTTCCCGGCTGGCTGCTCGAGATCAGCCATCTTCTGACCGGATCGTTCCGCTGGCCGCAATATCTGCTCGCCCAGCTTGTCGTCTCGGCGACCTTCGTCTTCGTCTACCTGCTGGCCCGCGACATGCTCGGGAGAACCCGCGCGCTGGCCGCCGTGCTTTTGATGCCGTCATTGTATTTCTTCGGCTGGCCGACACCGCAGTTCAATCATGATTACGCGCAGATGCCCTTCTGGGCCGCAATCTGCTGGCTGCTGTGGCGTGCGGGCCGTGGCGGTGGGCCGGGCTGGTGGCTGCCGCTCGGACTGGTGTCGGGCGTCGGGCTCTATGCCAAGTTTTCCACCGGGTTGCTGTTGCTCTTCGGGGCGATCTGGCTGTTGTCGGACACACGGGCACGCAACCGGCTCGCCACGCCCTGGCCCTGGCTTGGGCTCGCGGTTTTCCTCGCCGTCGCCGCGCCGCTGGCCGTCCAGCTCTACCGCATCGATTTCCTGCCGCTGACCTATGCCGCCGGCCGCGATGAATGGGTGTTGGTCCACCGCGCCCGCCTTTACTATATCGGTGTCCAAATGGCGGGGCTCTGCGGCTTATTGCTGGTGCTGGCGATATCGGGGCTGTTGCGGCGTTCGCCCGCGCCGGAACAGCCCATCGAGCGCGGCGCGCTGGTCTATCTCGTGTGGATGGGGCTTGGTCCGGCGGTGCTTGTCATGGTGGCTTCGCTGTTCACCGGCGCCGGCGAGGCGTGGGGCGCGCCGATGTACAATCTGGTCGGCGTTGTGGCGCTCGCCTTGCTGGGTCATCGGCTCGGCGCCGTCGAACTGCGACGGCTGGCGATCTGCGCGTTCGCCTGCATCCTCGGCATGTCCGGTGCCTATGCGGGCATCCGCTGGACGAGTTGCAATTTGCGCGGGCGCATGGATGCCGTCTGCTGGCCAGCGCGGCAGATTTCGGACGAAGCCGAGGCGGTCTGGCACGCGGCGGTGCCCGGTCGGCTCGACATCGTCGGCGGCGATACCCGCATCGCGTTGCTGGCGGGCCTCAACGCCTATGACAAGCCGTCGATCTTCACCGACCTCGACATGCGGCTCGCCCCCTGGATCACCAGCCAGCGGCTGCGCGATCACGGCATGCTCCTGGTCTGGCCCGGGAGCGGCGTGCCACCTCGGCTGCTGGCGTGGCTGGGCAACATCCCCGTCAAGACCGTTCTTTTCGACTGGTCGCTCAGGGCACCACCGGTGGCGATCAGCTTTGCCGCCATTCCGCCTGGCATGAAGCTACCGGGTTTGATCGACAGGCTCGCCCAAACGAGCAACTGAAGTAGATCCACCGCGTCCGCTGGACGAAGCAGGTGACAATGCCCATTTATGGCGAGACCACTTGCTTTTACGCAATTCCAGACGGAAAACCGCTACACACTTTACACTTTTCCTGGAATTGCTTTTGAGGAGACGTGACATGGCGACTTCGACCGAACGTGCAGTCCTTGCCGGCGGCTGTTTCTGGGGCATGCAGGATTTGATACGGCGCTATCCAGGCGTCATCTCCACCCGCGTCGGCTACAGCGGCGGCGACGTGCCCAACGCCACCTATCGCAACCATGGCAGCCACGCCGAAGCGATCGAGATCAATTTCGATCCGGCCATCATAAGCTATAGCACGCTGCTGGAACGCTTTTTCCAGATCCACGATCCGACGACGCGCAACCGCCAGGGCAACGATGTCGGGACGAGTTATCGCTCGGCGATCTATTACACCAGCGACGAACAGAAGCGCGTCGCCGAGGACACCATCGCCGATGTCGATGCCTCGGGCCTGTGGCCGGGCAAGGTTGTCACCGAAGTCGCACCCGTTGGTCCATTCTGGGAAGCCGAGCCCGAGCATCAGGACTATCTGGAGAAATATCCCAACGGATACACCTGCCACTTCGTCAGGCCAGGCTGGAAGCTGCCGGTTCGCGAGACGGCGGTTTCGTAGATTTGCAACTGCGATTTGCCCTGCATTGCTGCTCGACGGTGTCGTCGAGCAGATCATCGCATCCAAACCCCTTTCGGTCAGCGCGGCTTGTCGCGTCGGTGAAGCCATCGAGCTTTCACCAATGTGCGAAAGCGCCCTTCGAACACCTTCGTCAACGGCGAATGCGGATGCGGTAGGCAAACACGGTCAGGCGGTTGACAGCCTGCCGTATCGCGGTCCAACTGCGCAGGAAGAGTTGATTTCGGGAGACGGGCCGTGAAAAAAGTTTACGAAAAGCCAGTGTTTGTAAAACGCGAGCGTCTTTCGGTTGTCACTGCCTTGGCATCGCCTTCCACTCAGCCGACCTGACAAGCTCGCCCTGATCTGTCGGCCCGTTTGAGCCGCCGAAGATGAGGCCGATCGAATCGACCGATCACTCGGAGCCGATCACAGCCGTTTTTGTCCTCGATATCTCTAACTATACCGGGCCTCTGCTCGCCGGCTGGCTAGAGGCTGGAAATGCAATTGGCGCGATCATCGTGCCCGGGTTCCGGCGTCGTCCCACTGGTTTCAGCATTGGCAATTTCCGGCGAAGGCTTCAACGCAAGCTGCTGCTCAGGCGGTTTATCGGTAACACGCCTGTCAAGTTGATCGAATTTGGCCGCCCTTACGATTGGAATGCGCTTGGTCGGCAATTGTCTGACGTCCGCGCCGATGTGCTGGTCTGCTACACTTTGCCTGTCTTGATCCCTCAAGAGGTTCTTGGCCATTTTTCCAAAGGCGGGGTCAACCTCCACCCGGCGCTGCTCCCCGACTATCGAGGGCCCCACCCGATCCAGCGCTTGGCCGTGGACGGCCGGCATGCGGCTCATGGCGGCGTCACGCTCCACAAGATGTCCGCCGGTTTTGACGAGGGTGACATTCTCGGGCAGGTGCCGTTTTCCGAAGCTGACTGGACATCGAGAGAAGCCCTGGTCGACAGCACGGCAACCGCTATGCGGATTCTGGTGAGCGAGGCGGTGCCGACCTACTGCCGGGGGCTGTTGTCAGGAATGCCGCAGCCGAAAGGCGATTTCGTCTGGGCGCGGCTTCAGCCCAGCCACCTGATAATCTCGCCGGCCATGTCGGTCGAGCATGTTGTACGGCTATGGCATGTGCTTGGCCTTCTGCCAGGCATCTATCTTGAAATCGGAACGCGCAAAGTCAGGCTGGGATTCCAGATCAGAAGGCTGGGGCCCTGCACAGGAAAGGCTCCGGTCAGGCGGTGGGGAACAGTGGAATTTGATCTCGCCAACGGTCGGGTCCTGTATTTTACCTACGGTAGAGTGCTCAAACGGCTGCTCAATTCGAAACACCTATTTTCGCGCCCGCCCGCCGGGAGACCCGCTCCAGAAATCCGGCTGTTCGGCAAAGCGAGTGCTGCGGACCAGAAAAACGGATGAAGTCGCTGGGCGATGCCCAGCGGCTTCATCCGTTTGCGACGTGGTTACTTGCCACAATGATTATCGTTTACCGTTGGCGCCGTCGCGTTACCATCGGCGTCCGGCTGCGCGCCTTGCGGGTTGGTCGGGCAATTCTGATCCGCGTTCGAATTCATGTCCCCTACCGTGCCAGTCGTGCTGTTGGTCGTGCCCGGGTCGACAGTGTCCGGCTCGATCGTATTCGGGGAAGCCGGCGTGTTCGGCTCAACCGTCACCGACTTGCCGCTGCCGCTTCCATTTGCGTTGTTGCTGCCGGCGCTTTGCGCCATGGCTGACGTGGCCAGACCAATGGTGAGAACCGAAGCTGCGAGGATTTTCATGAACATGGTTTGTCTCCATTTCTGTGAAGTCGTCGCTTATTTTCTACGAAAGTGATCGCGTTGCGACTGTGGGGACAACCGGTCGCGGCGGCGAAGGTTCCCGACAAAATTCCGCTCAGGCGCACCGTGACTGGCGCAATGCTTTTGGCGCAGTGCTCTGAAAAAACGGCTTTCCCTTGAACTCGAATGATGCTTTAAGGCGCACATCCACAGGGGTGCTCCGTACGGTCGGGGCTGAGACGGGGGCGGCAAGCCCACAGACCCTAGAAGCTGATCTGGGTAATACCAGCGGAGCGAGGCGGGCGATGTTTTCAGGCGCACAGATTTCCCTATACCCCATGACCGACGAATTCGTCGGTGTCATTCTTGGCGCGCTCGGTGCGCTCGATCCCTGGCGCGACAAGCTCAGGATCGAGACCGACGACATCTCGACCTTGCTGGTCGGGTCGCCCGAAGTGCTGTTTCCCGCCATGCGCGACCTCTTCGTGGCGGCGGCACGTAGCGGCAAACATTGCGTGTTGTCGGCCACCATCTCGCGCGGGTGCCCTGGCGAGCCGGATGATCCGATCTGCCGCTCCGATGCACTTGGCGGGCCTGTCGGGCCACTCGGCCCGCGCAAGGATGCGGCCATCGCGGCGGTGCGCAATGCTGCTGCCACCGGCCAGCCGGCGGCGGCGCAGTTCTCGCTCTATGTGATGGGCACCGACGACCACATGGACGAGATCTACGGCTGCATCGATTTTCTCAAGCAGTCCGGCGTCTATGAGCGTTCCAAGCATTTCTGCACGAAACTGCGCGGTGATGCCGGTGCGATCTTTTCGGCGCTGGACGAGGCCTTCTGCCGCTTCGGACCAGGCGCCGGCCACGTAACCCTCGACGTCACGGTCTCGGCCAACAGCCCGTCGGCTGTCTGAAGCTGCCGCCGCATCCGCGCGGCCGTCAAAGGTTATCTCCCGTGGTCTCATCATCATTCGCTTCGCGCCCGATCGCGGGCCTTCTTGTCAAGGCAATGCCGGCCATGATCTCGGTCGGTTTGCTCCTAGTGGCGTGGGAGCTTTATGCCACCTATTCCGGCATCAGGCCGACGATGCTGCCGGCGCCGTCGCGCGTTTTCGAGCAAGCGCTGCTCAATCGCCAGGCGCTGGCCGACAACGCCATTCCGACCATCGGCGCCACGCTGCTCGGCTTTGCCTGTTCGCTCAGCGCCGCCTTCGTGCTGTCGATGCTGGTCGACTTCTTCCAGCCGCTGCGGCGTGCGCTGTTTCCCGTCTTCATCGTCAGCCAGACCTTGCCGCTGGTGGCCATCGCGCCGCTGGTGGTGCTGTGGTTCGGCTTCGGGCTGGCGCCCAAGATCATGCTGGTGGCGCTGGTTACCTTCTTTCCGATGCTGGTTGCATTGGTCGAGGGTTATGAGTCGACCGAGGCCGAGATCGGGCAAATGCTGCGCGCCATGGGGGCAGGGCGCTGGCGCATCTTCGTGCTGGCACGGCTGCCTTCGGCGCTGCCCTATTTCTTCGCTGGCTTGAGGATCTCCATCACCTACGCCGTGGTCGGCGCGATCTTCGCCGAATATGCGGGGGCCGCGAAGGGGCTGGGCATCTACATGCTCAACGCCAAGAACAATTTCCGTCCTGACCTGGTTCTTGCCGCCGTCGGAGTGAGCGCTGCCCTGACCCTTGTCCTGTTCGGGTTGACTGTACTGCTGCAGCGCCTTGCGATGCCCTGGGAGCGGGCCGGCAAGGAAACCGCCGGGAAGGGAGCCTGGCGATGAGCCGGCTGGAACTGCGGCACGTGCGCAAGGCGTTCGGTCGGCTCGACGTGCTGGCCGATATTTCGCTTAGCGTCGGCGCTGGTGAATTCGTCTCGATTCTTGGACCCTCGGGCGCCGGCAAATCGACGCTCTTTCAGCTTCTGACCGGCGCCGAGCATGGCGAGGGCGAGATGTTGTTCGACGGCGCGCCGCTCGACGACCACGGCAGGCATTTCGCCTTCATGCCGCAGCGTGACGCGCTGATGCCGTGGCGGCGCATCCTCGACAACGCGACGCTCGGGCTCGAAGTCCAAGGCATGAGGAGACAGGCGGCGCGGGTGCGCGTTGCGCCGTTGTTTGCCGAATTCGGGCTTGCCGGCTTCGAGCGGCATTTTCCAGCGCAACTGTCCGGCGGTATGCGCCAGCGCGCGGCCTTGCTGCGCACGGTGGTGCAGCAACGCGACATGCTTTTGCTCGACGAGCCGTTCGGCGCGCTCGACGCGCTGACCCGCACGGCCATGCAGCGCTGGCTGGAACAGATGTGGCGGCATCATCGCTGGACGGCGCTCCTGATCACCCATGACGTGCGCGAAGCCGTGTTCCTGTCCGACCGCATCTATGTGCTGTCGGCGCGCCCGGCCCGCATCGTGCGTGAAATTAAGGTGCCGCTGCCGCGCCCGCGCAGCCTTGGCGGCGATGCCGCGCGCCAGGCAAGTACGCTCGAGGCCGAGATTCTCGACATCATCGTCAACGCCACCCCATCCAAAGGACACGATCATGACTGACTTGACGCGCCGGCAGGCCTTGTTGCTGACCCTTGCCACAGGCCTTCCGCTCATTGCCGGATCGGGGCGAGCCCAAGCACAATCGGCACAAAAGGTCACCGTTGCCCTCGACTGGACGGTCAACACCAACCACATCGGACTGTTCGTCGCCCGCGACAAGGGCTTCTATCGCGAGGCCGGGCTCGAGGTCGACATCCTGCCTTACAGCGATACCGGTGCGGGCACGCTGGTTGCAAATCGCGTCGCCGATTTCGGCATCAACGGCACCATCAGCCTGTTCACCCAGAGAACCGCCGGAGCGGACCTGAAGGGCGTCTATGCGGTGGTGCAATCGGAAACCGGCCGCGTGGTCTTCAATGCGGCCCGCAGCGAGATAGTAAGCCCGAGAAACCTTGACGGCCTGACCTATGGCGGCTTCGGCAGCGCCTGGGAAAACGCCCTGATATCGACCATCATCCGCCATGATGGCGGCAAGGGCAATTTCGAGACGGTGACGCTCGGCACCTCAGCCTATGAGGCGCTGGCCAATGGTTCGGTCGATTTCACGCTCGAAGTCTCGACCTGGGAGGGTGTCGAAGCCGAGCTCAAGGGCGTCAAACAACGCAGCTTCGTCTATGCCGATTACGGCGTGCCTGACGAGCATACGACACTGATCTCTTCGAGCGAAGCCTATCTCCAGGCAAACCCCAAGCCTGCGGCAGCCTTTGTCCAGGCGACACGGCGCGGCTACCAGTTCGCGGTCGATCACCCCGAAGATGCGGCAGCCCTGCTGATCGCGGCCAACAAGGATGCGTTGACCAATCCGGCGCTGATCCACGCCTCGCTGAAGGCGCTGATCGACGGCCATTATCTGCGCAGCCAAAGCGGCGCCATCGGGACGATGGATTCGGCCAAGATGGAAGCGATCGGCGACTATCTCTTCGCGTCCGGCATCTTGCGCGATGCCGATGGCAAGCTGGTTGCTCAACGCCCGGATTTCGGGAGCTATTTCCGCAACGACTATCTGAGCTAGTCTGCCAAGATCAAATGAAATGGGTCGCCCGTCTTTCTGGACGACCGCGTGGAGCAGGGTCGTCTGGATGTGGCACCCTGGCTCCCTGACAGCCAGTTTAACACCGATCTGATCTTGTTGATTAACTGCCCGGCAATGGTTGCGTGCAAAGGTCGCCTCGAGGGAGAGGCGCTTTCGCACGTCAGTGACGGCAGGATTCTGTCCGCAGCCCGAAAGCGCGAAATCCTGGTGGATTTGCGTGAAGGTTTCTTTCGGATCTGCGCGCTGGCCTTCGCGGGCATGTTCGTCTACCGCGGCGTATATCACCTGATGCTCGACCCGACCCGCATCAATGTGGCGCTGGTGGCAATCTCCGAGATACTGACCTTTACCTGGCTGCTTCTGTCGCGGCGACCGCAGGTACGCGACTGGAACCCGCTGACGGTGGTTGTTCGGTGGTCGCCAGTTTCGGTGTCGGCTTCATCGACCTGGAACCGGGCGTGGCCATCATCCCGGTCTATGCCGCTGCGCCGCTGCAAGTCCTGGCGTTGGGGTTCGTGATCTGGGGGAAGATATCGCTAGGGCGTTCTTTCGCCATTCTGCCGGGCAATCGCGGCGTGATGACCGACGGTGCCTACCGCCTGGTGCGGCACCCGATCTATGCCGGATACCTTGCCGGTCATGTCCTGTTCCTGCTGTCGGCCTTTTCCTTCTACAATCTTGCTGTCTACGCCGCGATCACCTTCTTCCAGGTTCATCGCATCCTGCGCGAAGAGGCGCTGTTAGCCGCCACGCCGGAATACCGGGACTATATGAAGCGCGCCCACTACAGGCTGTTCTACGGGATCGTCTGACAAGCGGGCCGGCGCAGAATCGTTCGGCCTGCAATCACGCTTGCACTCTCTCACTCCCGCATCCGGCCGCCGATAGACTCTGGCCACTTGCAATCATCGCGGCGGTCTTGCTGATCTTGCGAGAGGCCTATCCATGTCCAGCGCGGTGTGCGGCATGGAGCAGAGTAACGTCCGATCGCCAATGCCTTACGAATTCTTCGTGTAAAGAACAATTATTCAAACTTTAATATCATTTTGTTTCAGAAATTTTGTTGATGTACACCACGCCTCAGGTTCAGTATTCTCTCTCTGAAACTGAAATTCACCACCTCGCGTAGTTGATCTTGCAATCGGCCTCTCGCCAATTGCTTTAGCGCAACGACAACAGGAGAGTGTTATGGCTCACACCATCAAGACAGTCGCCAATATGTTGGCGGGTAGTGCGGTAATTTTAGCTCTTTCCCTGCCCGCCAATGCTGCGGGAATCGGCCTTGGCGTTGGTGCCTCGGTGGGTGGTAGCGGCGGCGTCAATGCCGGTGTCGGGGCTTCCGTTGGCGGCAGTGGCGGCATCAGTGCCGGAGTGGGCGCCTCGGTCGGCGGCAGCGGTGGTGTAAATGCCGGTGCCGGTGCCAATGTTGGCGGCTCGAGCGGTGTCAATGCTGGTCTCGGCGCTTCGGTCGGCGGCAGCAACGGCATCAATGCCGGCGCGGGCGCCAACATCGGAGGGTCTGGCGGCATTACGGCCGGCCTTGGCGCCAATGTAGGCGGGACGAGCGGCGTCGGCGTGGGTATTGGTGGCGGCATCAATCCAGGCAATCCGTCGAACCCGAGCAATCCGTCCAATCCGTCAAACCCCAGCAGGCCGAGCCTGCCGGGTGTCGTGGCCCAGATGTCGGATAGCAACGTGGCGCGAATGAAGAAGCGCTGCGTCGACGTGCTCAGCAGCGAAGGCGCCTACGACCGCGATCTACGGCAACTCTGCCTCCTGATCGCTCGTCGCTGATACTGGAGGGGCCGGGGATTGGAAGTGCCGAATCAGCCGTGAGGCTCGACCGCACTCTCCTGGCCTCCGGCCGGTAGGAAAGCCCGCCACGCTGGCGGGCTTTCTGCGTCCACAGGCGTGCCGGAATCAAATTCTGGTTGCCATCATCTGGATGGCCGCTTCTGTTGCCGGCAGACCTCTTCCGCACGCGATGCCCGCCACAATCGCGCGGAACGGTAGAGCCTTTGGAGCGCTCGTCTTTGAACATCGCTATGAGTCTTGGAACCATACCGATCATCATTGCGCTGCTTGGCGGCCTCAGCGGCCTCGGTGGCGGTCCGTTCTACGGCACCGGCTACTATGGCGGCGGCGGCCTTGGGCTCGTGCTGCTCATCGCCATCGTGCTTGTCGTGCTCGGGCGTATCTAGCCGGGTTATCGCAACTGATCGCAATCTCGTGAGCGCCCCCAATATCGGCGTGCACCGGATTGTGATGCAGGCAAGCCGGCTTGTGATCCTGCACTCTGCAAAACTTTCGTATGGTCATTGCGGTCCACACCCCCCCGTGGAAACAAGAGGAGAGGGTCCCACCCCTTGTCCTCCTCCAAGGCCCGCTCCGGTTCACCGTAGCGGGCTTTTGCTTGCTGGCGAGGGGAAACCGGCTCGCATCAAACCCTATGGGCAAGGCATCCAGAAGCTGACGCCAGTCGACTATTCCATGTCAGGTACGTCGCCGCTGACGAAGAGCGTGTTCGGCGGGCCGTATTCGCCCAGCGTCGGATCGGCCTCGCGGCTCCAGGCGATGACGCCGGCATGCTTTGCCGCTAGAGCCCTGGCGGTGCGTATGGCGCGGTCTTCGCTCTGCTGGTCGGCGGGTCCAAAGGCTGGGAACAACTCGCCATCCTCACCGCGATCGAACGCGACCACGACGATCAGCCTGGGATTTTTCTGGCCACTGGAATCGGACATCTTGCACCTTTGTCGCGGAACCTATCACATTGCGCGGGGTTGAAGGCCGCGAATCGATGAATGCCGACTTTGGGGAGTGGCATCGTGCAAGATCAGCGTTTCGATGAGCCGGTCAGGATTGCGCTCGGCCGATCGCGAAACTCGATCTTCAACGTGGAGCGGGTCGCTCAGGCTGCCGACATCCTGCTGAACCGCTGGCCGGTTGCAACCGGGCAAAAGCATATGGTTGCCCGTAAGGTCTGTCTGGCCGTGCTAGAGGGAAAGAAAGAAGTCTCGGCGGCAAGGGCGGCGTTCATCAACGCCGCTATCGAGGCGGACATTCTCGTTGAGCCGCGTGAGGTGTCGATCCCGTAGCCTGCCCGGTGAAATTGAATCAAGGATCGGCTCTATCCTCTTGGTTGATCTCGGTCTTTCACACCGGCTTTTCCGGGCCATGGCAACCGGCCAGTTCGGCGCGCTCTGCGGACAATCCGAAATTCGGGGTTCATTGGGCCTGTTTCCGGCATCTGTTGACACGGCATTTCTATCCAGATATTGAACAGGACTATACAGGTTCACTGAACAGGTACCTATATGAAGCGGCGCGCGGTTCAACTGTCTCCCGGTACGGGCAAACCCGAGCAGATCGCCACCGTTCTCGAACATGAAATCCGCTCCGGTGTTCTCGGCTTCGGCGACCGCCTGCAAAGCGAGAATGAACTTGTCCAGCGCTTCTCCGTCAGTCGCAATACGGTCCGCAAGGGCCTCGAAGAACTGTCCAGCCGCGGGCTGATCACGACCAGGGTTGGTATTGGCTCGTTCGTCACCTTCGACGGCAAGCCGGTCGATGACTCCATCGGTTGGTCGCGCGCGCTGGCCGATGCCGGCGCCAATGCCGAGACGCGGACGCTGCGGCTGGAGGTCATCGAAGACCCCGATCTGGCTGCGCTGCTTGGTATCGAAAGCCCGTTCTTCATTGCCGTTGACCGGGTGCGCACCAACGCCAGCGACGGCCATGCGATCTCCATCGAGCGCAGCCGGCTGCCATTGTCCTCCGAGCTTGAGGACGTACCGTTGCGCGGACTGCGCGAGGGCTCGCTGCACCAGACGCTGCGCGCCGCCGGCCTCATTCCCGACCATGGCGAGGAATGGGTCGAGATCGAGATGCTCAATGCCGAGGATGCGGCCATCCTCGGTTGCCCACAAGGCACGCCCTTCCTGCGCGGCCGCCGGCTGACGCGTGCGGCTGACGATCGGCCGATCGAGTATGTCACCAGCCTGCTCAACCCGGCACATTTTGCGCTGCATATGAGGTTCTGAGCGATGTCGGATGCAACCAGCAAGGCCATCGATCGCGCCATGGGCGCGCTTGTCGGCGGAGCGCTGGGAGATGCGCTCGGCATGCCGACGCAGCTTTTGTCGCCGGTTCGCATTGCCGAACTCCACGGCCATGTCGAGGATTTCATCGAGCCTTTCGCCGATCATCCGGTGTCGAAGGGACTGGCTGCCGGCACCATCACCGACGACACCGAACAGGCGCTGCTGCTCGGCCGCATCCTGGTCGAATCCGGCGACCGTTTCGACCACGCGCGCTGGGTCAATGCGCTGCTCGACTGGGAGCGCGAGGTCAAGGCGCGCGGCAGCTATGATCTCTTGGGGCCGTCGACCAAACGGGCCATCGACGCCATCAACAATGGCGTACCGGCCGAGGAAGCGGGACGCAGCGGCGACACCAATGGCGCGGCCATGCGCATCGGGCCTGTCGGCATCATGATGCCGCTCGAACCATTGGAGGCGTTCGTCGCCAAGGTGGCGGAGACCTGCCGGGCGACGCACAACACCTCGATCGCAATCGCTTCCGCTGCTGCCGTTGCCGCTGCCGTCAGCCGCGGCATCGCCGGCGGTGGCTGGCGCGATGCTTCCGCCAGCGCCGTCGCGGCGGCGAGGCGAGGGGCGACGCTTGGTCATTGGGTCACCGGCGGCGACATCGCCGCGCGTATCGTCTGGGCGCAGGACATCGTGCGCGGCAAGGCGATCAGGGATGCCATTCGGCTGATCACCGATCTGGTGGGTACCGGCGTCGCCAGCCAGGAATCCGTCCCGGCGGCCTTCGCCGTGCTGGAAGTCGCCCGTGGCGACCCATGGCAAGCAGCTATCATCAGCGCCAATATCGGCGGCGACACCGATACGATCGGCGCCATCGCCGCCGGCATGGCCGGCGCCTGCAGCGGTTTTTCCCGATTGCCGCAACAGCATATCGCCCGGCTTGTCGGCCTCGACATGTCAGAGGTTCGCGCGCTTGCCGCCGACCTCGTGGCAGCAAGGGTGGCGAAAATCGGTTCCGGCAAGGATGCGGCGGAATGAGCGGCCGTCTCGTCCATGTCGGCAGTGCCGTGGTCGACTATGTCTACCGCATCGACGCCCTGCCGGCGCCCGGCATGGAAAAGACGGCGTCGAGCTTCGCCCAGGTCGCCGGCGGCGGCTTCAACATGATGGCCGCGGCCAGCCGCACCGGCATGCAGGTGGTGTTCGGCGGCCAACTCGGCAGCGGACCCAATGGCGATTTCCTGCGTGCCGCTTTCGCCGCCGAGGGCATCGCGGCGCTGACGCCGCCATCGCCATTGACGGACAGCGGCAACTGCGTCGCCATGATTTCGAGCGACGCCGAACGCACCTTCGTGTCGTGGCCAGGGGCGGAGAGCGTGCTCAGCCGCGACCTGATGGCGCCGGTCGCGGTGGCGCCGGGAGACTGGGTGTTCACCTCCGGCTACACGCTAAGCTATCCCAAGAGCCGCGATGCGCTCACCGATTGGATCGAGGCACTTCCGGCAGATATTCCCTTCGTCTTCGATCCGACCCCGGTCATCTCGGACATTCCGCGCCCGATCCTGTCGCGGGTGCTTGCCCGCACCACATGGCTGAGCTGCAACAGGACGGAGGCGGTCGAGATTGCTGGCCCGGGCGATGTCGAGGACCTCGCGGCGCGACTTCTGGTCGACCATTGCCCGCAAGCTGCCGGTGTGGTCATCCGTTCCGGGCCAAAGGGGTGCCACGTACGGTTGGCCAATGGGTCAGCGCAGACCATTGCCGGCTTCAAGGTCAACGCCGTCGACACCAATGGCGCCGGCGACACCCATATCGGCGGTTTCGTCAGCGCGCTGGCGCACGGCATCCCGCCCTTCGAGGCAGCGCGCTATGCCAATGCTGCGGCGGCCATTTCGGTTACTCGCCATGGTGGCTCGTCGGCGCCGACGAACCGTGAAATCCAGACATTCCTGAGCCATGCCGCCGACCTATCGGGAGCAGGCCGGACACAGAAGGCCAATGCATAACAGCTGGAAAAGCCTGACAAGCCCGGGAACCGGGCAAACCCACAGAGAGGAACCAACCATGCGCATGCTTGATTTTACTGCTCTGCTGACGGCGACCGCCGTCTTTACCTCCGCACTCGCGTTCGCCGCCAAGGCCGACGAAGTGCATGTGCTCAACTGGAAGGGTTACGGCGCCGACGAACCGTGGGCCGTCGAGGCTTTCGAAAAAGCGACCGGCAACAAGGTCGTCAACGATTTCTTCAATTCCGAACAGGAAATGCTGACCAAGATCCGGACCAATCCCGGCCTCTATGACGTGGTCATGATCAACGCCGCCTTCAACGACCAGGCGATGGCCGGGAAACTGATCCAGCCGATCGACGTTTCCAAGCTGCCGAACTACGCCGACATCAGCAAGGACAAGGCGGGATCGCCAATGCTCGTCCACGACGGCAAGGTCTATGGCGTGCCGTGGGTATGGGGTCTCACCGCACTCGCCATCAACGAAAAGTCCTTCGACAAGCCACCGACGAGCATCGCCGAAATGTGGGATGCCGCCCACAAGGGCCGCGTCGTCATTCGCGACGATGCCGTTGAAGCGGTGCAGTTCGGCGCCATCGCCACTGGCCAGAACATCAACGACATCAAGGATATGGATGCGGTCAAGACGAAGCTGACCTCGCTGATGCCGCAGATCAAGACCTTCTGGAGCTCGGAAAACGACTGGAACCAGATGGTCGCCTCCAACCAGATCGACATCGGCACCTATTGGAGCGGCTCGGCCGACCGCGCCAAGACGCATTTCAAGCTGCCGGTCTCGCTGGTGGTGCCGCAGGAAGGCGCCGTTGCCTGGCTCGACGCGTTTTCCATTCCGGTCGGCGCCAAGAACGTAGCCGGCGCCGAGGCCTTCATCAACTACATGATCGACCCGAAATTCTACGTCGAATGGGTCACCAAGGTCGGTGCTCCCGTCTCCGCCAACACCAAGGCGGTGGAAGCGCTGCCCGAGGATGCCTTCAACCGCAAGGTCATGGGTGATCCCGAAGTGGCCAAGCGCATCCAGTTCCAGGCGCCGATCACCGACGCCCAGCGCGCAGCCTATCTGGCGCTCTGGCAGCAGCTTAAGGTCGACGTGAAGTAAGATCACAGCCAGGCCAGCCGGCGGTTCGCGTCGGCTGGTTCTTCCAATACTGGGAGGAGGGTACCATGGCAGCTGCGACAGCGTCGCGAAGCGGGCTGAGATCGGCATTGCCGCTGCTGGCGCCAGCCTATCTCTGGCTGACGGTGGCGATCTTCCTGCCGCTATCCGCTATGGTCTTCTTCTCGTTCATGACCGAGCTGCCGCTGTCGGGAAAGCCGTGGGCGTTCACGCTTGGCAACTATGCCGCCTTCTTCTCGCAGAGCCTCTATCTGACGCTGCTGCTGGCCTCGCTGCGCCTTGGCCTCGAAGTGACGCTGTGGTGCGTCGTCATCGGCTATCCCGCGGCCTATGTGCTCGCCAAGGTGCTGAAGGGGCGCAGCCGCGAGGCGATCTTCCTGCTCGTCATCCTGCCGTTCTGGTCGAACGGGCTGGTGCGCATCTTCTCCTGGGCGATGGTTTTGCGCGAAGGTGGCATCCTTGACACCGCGCTTAATGCCGTGCTGCCGTTCAAGATCAACATCGACCTGATGTATTCCTATCCGGCCGTCATCATCGGGCTGGTGCATTCCTATGTGCCGTACATGGTGCTGACCTGTTATCTGACGCTGCAGGCGATCGACGACTCGTTGATCGAGGCCGGGCGTTCGCTTGGAGCCTCGCGGCTGCAGGTGCTGAAGCGGGTGATCATCCCGCTGTCGATGCCCGGATTGGTGGCGGGTGCGGCGCTGATCTTCGTGCCGGTCGTCGGTTCGTTCATGGAGCCGCGCATCCTGGGCGGCCGTACCGGCACCTTTTACGGCACGGTCATCGAGGACCAGTTCGTCGCCGTGTTCAACTGGCCGCTCGGTGCGGCGCTCTCCTTCATCCTGCTGGCGGTGGTGCTGGTCATTCTGGCGGTGGCCTCGCCAATGCTGCGGAGGGCCGCGTGATGGCGACGACCCGCATCCTCGAATGGCTCGGCCGGTTCTACATCGGGCTGCTGCTCGCCTTTCTTTATCTGCCGATCATCATCATGGCGCTGATGTCGTTCAATGTCTCGCCCTTCTACCAACTGCCGTTCGAATGGACGACCGAATGGTACGCCTCGCTGTGGCAGAACGACCAGCTGATCGCGGCCACCTGGAACAGCGTCGAGATCGCGGTCATCACCACAGTCATCTGCGTCGTGCTCGGCTCGGCGGCATCATTGGCGCTCTACCGCTATGAGTTTCGTGGCAAGAAATTCCTGCAGGCGCTGCTGTTTCCGCCGATCGCCATACCGTGGCTGATCACCGGCACGGCGATGCTGATCTTTTTCTTCGGCGTTGGCATCGGCCGTGGCCTGCATGCCATCCTGCTCGGCCATGTCGCACTGGCGCTGCCCTATGTCATCGTCGTCGTCTCGGCCCGGCTGCAGACCTTCGCGCCGGAGCTGGAAGAGGCGGCGCGCTCGCTCGGCGCCAACCAGTGGCAGGTGACGAGGCGCGTTACGCTGCCCTGGATCATGCCCGGCGTCATCGCCGGCGGGCTGTTTGCGTTTGCCGTTTCGTTCGATCAGTTCGTGGTGTCCTATTTCCTGGCGACGCCGGGGCAGACGACGCTGCCGGTCGAAATTTATGCCGCGATCCGCAAAGGGTTCACACCCGAAATCAATGCGGTCTCGACAATCATCATTGTCGTGTCGATGGCGCTGATGCTGCTCACGGCGCGCTTCTTCAAATTCGGCGGAGAGAAATAATGGCCGGCGTGCAGGTATCTGATGTCTCGCGCAGCTTTGGCGCACACAAGGCACTGGACAACGTCTCCATCGACTTCGCCGATGGCGGCTTCTACGCGCTGCTCGGGCCGTCGGGCAGCGGTAAGACCACGCTGCTGCGGCAGATCGCCGGGTTCGATTTTCCCGATTCCGGCCGCATCACCATCGGCGGTGAAAGCGTCGAGCGGTTGCCGGTCGAAAAGCGGCGCATCGGCATGGTGTTCCAGAACTATGCGCTGTTTCCCAATATGAGCGTCGCCGACAATGTCGCCTTCGGCCTCTCTGTGCGCGGCGAGGCCAAGGCGATCATCGCGACCGAGGTGCAGCGCGCGCTCGATCTTGTGCAGCTTGGCAAGCTCGGTGGCCGCCGCCCACATCAGCTGTCGGGCGGCCAACGTCAGCGTGTGGCGCTCGCCCGCGCCATCGTCACCAAGCCGCGCGTGCTGCTGCTCGACGAGCCATTGGGCGCGCTCGACAAGGCGTTGCGTGTCGACATGCAGATCGAGCTCAAACGTATCCAGCGCGAGATCGGCATCACCACGATCTTCGTCACGCACGACCAGGAAGAAGCGCTGACGATGAGCGACCGCATCGGCATATTGCGCGACGGCAGGCTGGTGCAGGAGGGGCCGCCGGAGGAGATCTATAACAGGCCGAAGAGCGAGTTCGCCGCCACCTTCCTCGGCGACGCCAACATTTTTCGCGGCGATACGACGGGCGATGGCATCCGGCTGCCGGACGGCACGGCGATTGCCGCTGGCGCGGGTGCCAAGCTTGCCGCCGGCGCCAAGGCGAGCTGCGCCGTGCGCCCCGAACGCATCCGCATCGCCACGGATGCCGGAGCACCGGATGGCACCGCCAACATGCTCAAGGGGCAGGTTTCCAAGCGCATCTTCGCCGGCAACAACAGCACCTATTTCGTCGAGCGTGGCGGCCAGACGTTGAAGGTGATTGTGCAGAACACGGGTGTCGACAGGCTGGCGGAAGGTCAGGAGGTCGTTCTGCGCTGGTCGCCGGAGAGTACGGTGTTGATCGCGGCGGGATAGTCGACGCGGTTCGATAGATGGGGCTGTTGGCGTTCCTTCGCACCCCCCTCTGCCCTGCCGGGCATCTCCCCCGCAAGGGGGGAGATCGGCTGCTTGAGCGCCGATGCTCTTCCCGAAGCGTTGGGAATTTGCGAAGGCGGATATGAGGGCCAATCTCCCCCCTTGCGGGGGAGATGCCCGGCAGGGCAGAGGGGGGTGCTGTCCCGCCACAAGATCGAGTAAGGTCCGGAGCACACCCATGACGTTGGAATTGACCGCCGAGGACCGATCCATGCTCGACGGCGAGCAGGGCCCGTCCGCGGCCGCTGCCATGAAAATCCTGGTCGCCTTTTCCAAGGCGGTCGGCGCGGGCAGCCTCCTCGACATCACTGGCGCCCATATCGACGGCTGTCTCTACCACGGCAAGGCAGGGCTCGATTTCGTCGAGCGGCTGGTCGAAGGCGGTGGCCGCGTCCAGGTGCCGACAACATTGAATGTCGGTTCGTTCGATCTCATCCATCCCGGCATGGTAAAGATGCCGGCGGCGGAAGAGGTGCCGGCGCGGCGGCTGATGAAGGCGCATCTGGAGCTTGGCTGCCAGGCGACATTCACTTGCGCACCCTACCAGACGCGCTTCCGGCCAGCCTTCGGCCAGCAGATCGCCTGGGGCGAATCCAACGCCATCGTCTTTGCCAATTCAGTGATCGGCGCGCGCACCAATCGCTATGGCGATTTCATCGATCTGTGCTGCGCCATGACCGGCCGCGCGCCGGCCTGGGGTCTGCATCTCGGCGAGAACCGGCGCGGCCGGATCCTGTTCGAACTGGATGTTCTGGACGGCGAGCCGAGCGACAGCCTTTTCGTCGGCGTCGGGCTATTCATCGGGCAAGCGAGCGGCGACCGCGTTCCGGTGATTGCCGGTCTGCCGCAGCCGCGCGATGAGGACCAGCTAAAGGCGCTGGGCGCGGCGGCTGCAACGACGGGTGCTGTGGCGCTGTTCCATGCGGTCGGCATCACGCCGGAAGCGATGACGCTCGATGAGGCGTTCCAGGGTCATGCGCCTGACGAGACGATCCGCATCACCCGCGCCGATATCGACCATGCGCTGGCCAGGCTATCGAGCGTACGGGATGGCGCGCCGGTGGCGGCCGTGTCGCTCGGCACGCCGCATTTTTCGTATGAGGAGTGGATGCGACTGTTGCCGTTGCTGCGCGAGGCAGCACCCGGAAGGCGCATCCCGATCTACGTCAACACGGGCCGTGCGACCCTGGCGCGACTGCAGGAGGAGGGCGCGCTGGCGGGGATGGAGGCGTTTGGTCTGGTCCCGGTCGCCGACACCTGCACCTATGTCACATCGATCCTGGAACGCCTCGACGGCGTCGTGATGACCAATTCCGGCAAATGGGCACATTACGCGCCGGGCAATATCGGCGTGTCCGTCGCCTTCGCCGAGATGCGGGATTGCATCCGCTCTGCTGCGGCCGGGCATGTCGTGCGGAGCGCCTCATGACGCGACCAGTGGAACGAACCGGCACCTTCCAGCTGGCCGGCGAGGCCAAGGGCCAGGCGCTGGTATTTTCGCAAGCGCTCAGCTTCTGGGGCGGCATCGATGCCGAGACCGGCGAGATAACAGACCATTCGCATCCCGGTCTCGGCCAGAATGTCGCCGGCAGGATTTTGGTCATGCCGAGCGGGCGCGGCTCATCGTCTTCATCCTCGGTCCTGGCTGAGGCGATCCGCAGAGGCACGGCGCCGGCCGGTATTCTTCTGGAGCGGCCGGACCCGATCCTGGCGGTGGGCGCCATCGTTGCCGAATTTCTTTATGACATCCGTATGCCGCTGGTGGTGTGCGATATTTCGAACCTTGTCTCCGGTGATCAAATTGATATCGGCATCGGCAAAGACGGCGGGCCGATCATCAGAGTTCACCCCGCCATCAATCCGGCAGCACCACGCCGCCAATAGGCAGCCGCCAGCGTTTGATCGCGACCAAGTCCCATAGTGTCGCGCCAATATTCGCGCACGATCTTGGCGGCAGCGGCTTCCGCCGCGAACCAACCGAAGGCCGAACCGTCCTGCGGCCACGCTACCGAGCGGACAGCCTCGGCCAGCAATCTGTCCTCGCCCGCCGCCACGCCATCCCGTGTCAGCCAATGCAATTCGATGCCGGTGGCATTGGCGATCTCCTGCCGTTCACCGTCATTGGCGATCTCGACGAACGCAACGCCTTTTGTCTCGGCCGGCAGCGTCTCCAGCAGCCGCGCCAGCGCCGGCAAGCCGGTTTCGTCGGCGCCCAAGACATACCATTCTGCCTGCCGCACCGGACGGCCGACCGGCCCCATGATGCCAACCTTCATGCCGGGCACTGCCTGCATGGCCCAAGCGGAGCCGACGCTCTCGCCGGGATGGATCAGGAAGTCGACATCGATGATGCCCTTTTCCACGTCGAGCGCGCGGATGGTGTAGACGCGCGCCACCGGGCGCCGGTCGTCGGCGGGCCAGGCCGGGAGGCCATTGCCGCCCAGCACCGGCCAGAGCGGATCGGGGACATCCCTCGTCGGAAACAGCATGCGGATATGCATGCCGCCGAACTTGGCGAAGCGCGAGAGGTTCTCGCCGGCCAGGCGGATGCGGCGCATATGCGGGGTGAGGTCGCGAACATCCGTCACCACCATCTCGCGGAACTGAGCGAGGCTGGTTTCGCCTGAGAGATCGCCGGTCCAGACGATTTCGGGGTTTTCGTCCCTGGCATAGACTTGCACCGCCGTGGCGAGCAGATCCTTGATGCGGGCCAGCCCGTCGCGGTCGGCGGCATTGGCCCGCATCACCAGCCGCTCCATGTCGATGGAGGCTTCGCCAAAGGCGAAGCGGAAATCGATTCGCTGTCCATGATGCGAAGCATCGGCCTCGAAGCTCTGCAGTCTGTCGCTGATGCTGTCCATGTAATCAGGCAGATGTCGCAGGTTGAGCTGTGCCTCACAGGCCAGTTCACGCACCGATGCTTCGTTCATTGTCAGCCTCCGATCCTGCCGGTGAGGGCCACCTTGAAGGTGCGGCCCTCGCCCTGTTCGGTTGCCGCCGAGGTCGACCATGCGCTTTGCGGGTCGGTGTAGGCGGTGTTGAAGATGTTATCGACGCCGAAGTCGAGCTTGAGGTTGTCATTGACGCGCCAGTTGGCGAAGACGTTGACCAGATCGAAACCGTCATCGACGACCGGCACGGCGTTGGGATTGGTGCGGCTGGTGCGGGTGATCTTGCCGACGCTGAGATATTGCGCGCCGACGGTGAGCTGGTCCTCCAGCATGCGGAAGCCGATGGTGGCCGAGAAGCGGTCGAGCGGCGTGTTGTTCAGTGCCTGGCCGGAATAGACGCCGCTGACGACCTTGGCGTCGATCAGCGCACCGGAGAGGTTCACGAAACCTGAGCCATAGTCATAAACCATCTCGGCCTCGACCCCCTTCAGGCGCGCGTCGCCGATGTTGATCGCCGTGCGCGGCAGGACGGTCAGGTCGACGTCGATATAGTCCTCGACGGCGGTGTGGAAGACGTTGACCTTGGCGCGCAGCCGGTCATCCGCCGTCAGCACATCGTCATATTTCACGTTGACGCCGGCCTCCCAGTTCTTTGCCGTCTCGGGCTGCAGCAGAAGATTGGGCCGATATGTGTCGCCGCCACCATGCGCGCCGCCGCCACGGAAGACATCCTGCAGACCCGGCGCCCGATAGCCTTCGGAATAGGTGCCATAGAGCTGAAAGCCATCGAATGGCATGACGCCGACGGTGAGGCGCGGCGACCAACGATCGCCGGAGATCGAGGCTTCCTGCGGTGACGGGATGCGCGTCTCGCCATCGAGCCGGTAGCCGTCATACCGCATCGCAGTGATGACCTGCAGCCAGTCCTCGTAATCGCCCTGCCACTGCAGGAAGCCGCCATAGCCCTGCTGTTCGCCAGCGCCGAAATGCGCCGCTTCCGAGGAGGCCTCGAGATAGTAGTAATCGAGTCCGTAGGTCAGCGTATGTGCTAGTCCCCAGGCGTCGAAACGTGAGGAGTTCTTCACGTTGAAGCCTGTCGTGGCGACATCGTAGAAGCGGAAATTGCCGATCGCCGAGGTGGGCCAGACCTGTGTCTGCTCGGCGCGGGTGCGGTTGTGATAGGCATTGGCGCTGAAGTCGATCAGCTCATTGTCGTCGGGCTTCCAGGTGTAGGCGGCGGTGTAGGTCTGGTTGGTGGTGTTGGTGTCGTAGCGGCTCAGCGTCGGCGAGGTCGAGCCACTCGATCCGGTGATCTGGTCATTGTAGCGCTGCAGGATGGCGCCGAGCTTCAGCTCATGGTCATCGGCCGGCCGCAGCGTCGTCTTCAGATAGCCGCTGGTCACCCGCTCGCCGGTCCACGGCACGGTGTCGCCATTGCCGTCGGTGTAGCTGTCGCGGTCGCGATAGATGAGGTTGCCGATGATGTCGGCATCGCCGCTAAAGCGGTAGGCACCGGTGGTGCTGGTGGTGAAGCCGTCGCCATTGTCCTCGTAGCCGAGCTTCTCGCTCAGCGCCCAGCGCTCGTCCTTCTTGAGGAAATCGCCGGCGTCCTTGGTCTCGAAGGAGACGACGCCGCCGATGCCGCCTGACCCATAGGCATTCGACACCGGGCCACGAATGACGGTGGCTTCCTTGATCAGGTCCGGTTCGACATAGAACGAGCCAGAGCCATGACCGACGCGCCAATAGTCCTGACGGGCGCCGTCGAGCGTCACGACGACGCGGCCATATTGCTCCAGGCCGCGAATGTTGATGGCGGTTGCGGGATCGTCGCCATTCATCGAGGCAGCGACGCCGGGCGTGGTGCGGAAGATATCGGCCGCTGTGTCGGGCTGAATGCGGTCGAGTTCGTCCTGATCGACGGCGCTGATGGCGGCCATCGATTCGATCACCGCCGTTTTGATCATCGTCGCCGAGATGGTGATCACGTCGAGCATCGTCGCCGGCTGGTTCTGCGCGACACTGGCCGACGCCAGGCGGCCGGTCTTGGCGGCGGCCTTTTTCTCCCGGTCCTGTTCCTGCGCGCTGGCAAGAGGCACGGCGCAGAGGCCGAGCACGAAGGCGAGCGCGGTGCTCGCCCTCAATGTCGTGTTTGTTGTAGTTGTCATGCTGCCCCCGAGCAAAAGCAAAACTGCTGGCGGTGGCTGAACGGCCTTGGCTGGCATGATTAAAAATCCCTCGACCAGGCAGGTCAGGGCATGGGTCACATATTAAAACATGATGACACAAGTCAACTTTAAATTTATAGCCAACCATCATCGAGAAGCATCTGGCACGGGAACAGCGGCATGGTCGGCAGTTTAGGCGAAGGCAAGACGACCCACTGGTCACAACCTGGCAGGATCGCGGCGGTGCTGCTTCTGGCACTGTCGGTGCTGGCGTCTTCCTGCGGCTTCAAGGCGCTGGCCGCCGAGACCGTTGTCGATGTGCTGGGGCGAACCGTCGTGCCGGGCGCGGCGACCCGAATCGTGACGCTCGGCTCCGACGTCACCGAGATCGTCCACGCGCTGGGCGCCGGCGGGCGAATCGTCGCTATCGATCGCGGCAGCAAATATCCGCCTGAAGTCGCGCAAAAACCCAATGTCGGCTACCGCCGCCAGCTTTCGGTCGAGGGGCTGGCCAGCCTGCGCCCCAACCTGATCCTGGCCGCCGAAGACAGCGGGCCTCCTGAAGCGGTCGAGGTGCTGAAGTCGCTGGCAATCCCGATCGTCTTCGTCCGGCAGGACAACAGCCCGCAAGGCATCGACCGCAAGATCACCCTGATCGCCGCCAGCCTTGGGCTCGAGGACAAGGGCAAGGCGGTTTCCGCCGAGGTGCTCACGGCCTTTCAGGCTGCCGCGGATCTGGCGTCGCAAATCCCGCCGGAGCGGCGCAAGAAGGTGGTGTTCTTCCATGGCCTGGTACGTCTGAGCGCTGCCGGCGCGGGTACTTCTGCCGACGCCATCATCCGCTATGCCGGCGGCCTCAACCCGATGGAAATCGTGCAGGGCTACAAGGCGGCGTCGGAGGAAAAACTGATCGAGATGGCGCCCGATGTCATCCTGATGATGAGCGACGGCAAGGGCGGGCCGACGCCCGAGCAGGTGTTCGGCAACCGCGCGCTGGCGGCAACGCCAGCGGCGGCCAACAAGGCGCTGGTCGTGCTCGACGGCGCCTACATGATCGGCTTCGGGCCGCGCACATCAGATGCGATCCGCGATCTGGCGAAGGCGCTCTATCCGGAAGGGGAATGACGTCGTAAAAATCGGAAGGCGGTTCGGCTGGGCAGTACCAATTCGTCGGCGAACCCGTTGCGCTTGATAAATCCTATCCGTCCGGATTTCTCCGGATCGGCTTCCGCCCGAACAAACTTGGCGGCTCAGCCTGAAACATTGGCACGATATTCTAAGCCGCGCGGTTGACCGTGAATGGGCTCTCCAGCCTATAATTATACTAAATTCATAGACTAACTGCGAACGTTCGGAGCGCTCGCATCTTGGGCTGTGAAAAATGGTTGCACATGGGAGCGCATCGATGCCGAAGACAGAGTCCAATCCGATCGACCTCGGCACCAGGGCCACCGACTTCCTGCTGCCCGACGCGCAAGGCGTGCTGCACCGCCTCGCCGATTTCGACGCCAAGCCGGCCCTGCTCGTCGCCTTTATTTCCAACCGCTGCCCGTTCGTCGTGCTGATCCGCGAGCAGCTTGCCGCTTTCGCCAGGGATTATGCGGGCAAGGGGCTGCAGGTGGTGGCGATCAACGCCAACGACCACGAAGCGCATCCGGAAGAAACGCTTGCCCGTATCGGCGAAGAGGCCGAAAAATTCGGCTATTCCTTCCCCTATCTCAAGGATGCGTCGCAGCAGACGGCGAAAGCCTATGGCGCGGCCTGCACGCCCGACTTCTTCCTGTTCGGCACTGACCGGCGGCTCGCCTATCACGGCCAGTTCGACGAGGCGCGGCCGGGCAACGGCAAGCCGGTGACGGGTGCCGATCTGCGAGCGGCGGTCGACACCGTGCTGGAGGGCGGCAGGCCCATTGCCAGCCAAGTGCCGTCGATCGGCTGCAACATCAAATGGAGTGCCGGCAACGAGCCGGTCTGGTCTTCCAGCGCGGCGCGCGCGGCCTAGCGCCGGCCTCGACGCGTTCGCCAGGTGTCCATGCCCAAGCCGCAAAAATCCGCTTCCGACAGCTTGCTGCTCCAGGCAGACGTGCTGGTGCTGGGCGGCGGTCCGTCGGCAGCCTGGGCAGCAGTCTCTGCGGCCGAGGGCGGCGCCAAGGTGGTGCTGGCCGACAAGGGCTATCTCGGCACCAGCGGCGCCACTGCGCCGTCCAATACCGGCACCTGGTGCGTACCGCCGGGTGACAACAGGCACGCCGTGGTCGAACGACGCTGGCAGCGCACCGGCGAACTCGCCGACCCGCGCTGGATGCTGCGCTGCGTCGACACCGCCTACCGCAACCTGCTCAGGCTGTCCGAATGGGGCTATCCCTTTCCGAGCGAGGATGACGGACGGCTCTACATCGCCAATCTGCGCGGCCCGGACTACATGCGCTTCATGCGCCGCCGGGTGCTTTTGGCCGGCGTCACCGTACTCGACCATCATCCGGCGCTCGAACTTCTGTCCGACGGCGATGCCATTGTCGGCGCCGCTGGTGTTGCGAGACAGATCGGCCAGGACTGGCGCGTCGACGCCAACGCCGTGGTGCTGGCGACCGGCGGCTGCGCCTTTCGCGAACGCATCCTCGGCGCCACCGGGCTGACTGGCGACGGCTATCTGATGGCGGCCGAAGCCGGCGCCAGCCTGTCGGGTATAGAGTTCACCGGCAAATACACGCTGGCGCCCTATGGCTCATCGCTGAACAAGGGCCTGCCGTTCCGCTGGGCCTCGTTCCATCGCGAAGATGGCTCCCCGATCGTCGGACCGACCGGCGAGCCGTTGCGTAACGGCATCGGCGACCGCGAGGAGGAAGTGGCGCGCGCGCTGATCGACGGCCCGGTCTATGCGCGGCTCGATCAGGCCGAGCCGGCGCTGCAAGGCTGGCTGCGCCAGGGCCAGCCGAATTGCTTCGTGCCCTACGACCGCGCCGGCATCGATCCGTTCAGCGAGCTGTTCCGCATCACCTTGCGCGCCGAAGGCACGGTGCGCGGCACCGGCGGCATCGACATCGTCTCCGACGATTGCGCCACCGGCGTGCCCGGCCTCTACGTCGCCGGCGATGCCGCCAGCCGCGAGATCATGACCGGGGCCGTGTCGGGCGGCGGCGCCGTCAATTCGTCCTGGGCGCTGGCCAGCGGCTGGTGGGCCGGCAAGGGCGCCTCGACCCATGCCAAGCGCCGCACCGGCAAGGCCTTCCGCAGCGCGGTGCAATCGCTCGGCCAAGCCGGGTTGCGTCCGGCATCGTCGGCGAGTGCCGACATCTCGGCGAGCGAAGTTATCGAGGCGGTGCGTAGCGAAGTGACGCCGCTCGGCAAGAATTTCTTCCGCACTGGCGAGGGCCTGGAGAAAAGCGGCGAGCGGCTGGAGAGTGTCTGGCGCGACGTGCGCGACCATCTGCAAGGCGAGGGGCTGGATCGGGTCCGCACGCGCGAGGCGGCATCGATCGCCGCTGCCGGGCGCTGGTCCGTGGCCGCAGCGCTGCACCGCACCGAGAGCCGCGGCATGCATCGCCGCACCGACCTACCGGGCAAGAGCCCGGCCTTCGCGCACCGGCTGGTCATCACCGGTGTGGATGAGTTCCGCATCGCAGGTGCGCCTGAGCGGCTGGCGGAGCTGGCGTCATGATCGAGATCGTCTCGGCCCCGCGCTGCGTCGAATGCGACATCTGCGTCAAGGTGTGCCCGGCCAACGTCTTCGACGCGACCGACAATGGCGTGCCGGTGATCGCTCGCCAGGAGGACTGCCAGACCTGCTTTCTCTGCGAGATCTACTGCCCGACCGACGCGCTTTATGTGGCCGAGTTCGCCGAAGGGCCGACCGGCATCACGGAAGCTCAGGCCGACGCCCGACGGCTGTTCGGCTCCTATGCCCGCGCGCTTGGCTGGAAGCGCGGCAAGGCGGGCGGCTCGGAATTCGACCCGACGCACCGCATCCGCGTGGCGCAGTGAACCGATCGGAGACAGATATGGATCGCCCGAACATGGACCGGATCGTCGTCAGCGACATCAGCAAGACGTTCCAGCTCAAGCCGGGGCAGTTCGTCACCGTCGATGGCGAGGCGACCGACCGCGTCACCGTGCTCGACGGCGTTGATCTCTCGATCCGCAAAGGCGAGTTCATCACGCTGGTCGGCCCGAGCGGCTCGGGCAAGTCGGTGCTGCTCGATATCATTGGCGGGCTGACGCAGGCGACCGGCGGCAATGTCCAGCTCGACGGCAGGCGCATCACCAGGCCCGATCCAAAGACCGGCTATGTCTTCCAGCAATATGCGTTGTTTCCCTGGCGCACGGCGCTCGCCAACATCGAATATGCGCTGGAAGTGCGCGGCGTGGCCAAGGCCGAGCGTACCGCCACAGCCCGCCATCTGTTGGCGCTGTTCGGCCTTGCTGGTTTCGAGGACCGTTTTCCCAACCAGCTGTCCGGCGGCATGCAGCAGCGTGTGGCAATCGCGCGTGCGCTGGCCAGCAACCCGGAAGTGCTGCTGATGGATGAGCCGTTCGCGGCGCTCGACCAGCAGACGCGTGAACTGCTGCAAGGCGAGCTGCTGCGGATCTGGGGCAAGATCAACACGACTGTCATTTTCGTCACCCACTCGATCGACGAGGCGATCTTCCTCGCCGATCGCGTGGTGGTGATGACGGCGCGGCCGGGCGCGGTGAAGGAGATCATCGATATCGACCTGCCACGGCCGCGCGACGGCGACATCCGCGCCAGCGCCGAATTCAACGCCTATCGCGCCCGCGTCTGGGACGTGCTGCGCGACGAGGTCAACAAGGCGCAGAAGGACTGGACCCTGTCGCCAGCCTTCAGTCACTGAGGAGCTGGACCAATGGCCTATCTGACCGAGAAGTTTGGCTCCGCTGGAGCGCTCCACCTGTTTGCCGGCGCTGGCGAAACGGTCGCCGTCGCTAGGGTCCCGGCCATCAAGGCCAGCGCCAAGAACCGGAGCAAGAAAGCGAGCCACGGCACGTTCCTCTATGGCTTGCCGCTGCTCGGCCTGTTCTTCCTGCTGTGGGAGATCGCGCCCCGGCTCGGCTGGCTGAACCGGATCTTCTTTCCGCCGCTGAGCGAGGTGCTGGTCGCCTGGTGGGCGCTGCTCGCCTCGGGCGTGCTGATCGAGCATATCGGCATAAGCCTGCAGCGCGCTGCGATCGGCTTCGCACTCGGCGTGGTGGTGGCCATCCCGCTCGGTCTGTTGATGGGGCGCTATTGGCTGTTCGAGAAGGTTTCCGACCTTCTGGTGCAGACGCTGCGCAACACATCGCAATTCGCACTGCTGCCGGTGTTCATCCTTTTGCTCGGCATTGGTGAGGAATCGAAGGTGGCGATCACCTTCTACTCCTCGGTTTTCTTTCTCCTCGTCAACACGATCAGCGGCGTCAAGTCGGTGGATCCGCTGCTGATCAAGGCGGCGCGCTCGATGGGCACGTCCGACTTCGATCTGTTCCGGAAAGTCATCCTGCCGGCCAGCATTCCCTCGATCGTCGCCGGCGCGCGGCTGGCGGTGAAATCCTCGCTGTTCGCGGTCATTGGCGCCGAGATGCTGGCGGCCAAATCCGGCCTCGGTTTCCTCATCCAGAACTCGCAGCTGATGATGGAAACGGCCGACATGTATGCCGGCATCCTGACGCTGACCGTCATCGGCCTGACCGTCAACTACCTGCTTGTCTGGTTCGAGCGCTGGGCGACAGCCTGGAAAGGCCAGTCCGAGACCTCGCTCATCTGAGCCGTCCATTCATTCCAATCAGGAAGGATTTTTCCCATGCCCAGCATTCCATTCGATGCACTTCGCCGACTGCTCCTGAAGGGCGCCATTGCCGTCGTCATCGGCCTTGGCGGCATGCCTGCCTTCGCCCAGGACAAGCCGGAAATCATCCGCATCGGCAGTACCGCGCCGGGGCATCTCAAATTCATCCTCGCCCAGAAGGACGGCTGGTGGGAGAAGGAATTCGCCAAGGACGGCATCAAGGTCGAACTGGTGACTTTCAATGGCGGTTCGGAGGCGACGACAGCGTTGGCCACCGGCGCGACCGAATTCACCTATACCGGCAACAATCCAGCGCTGCGCGTTGCGGCGTCCGGCGCCGACATCAAGCTGATCGGCCTGTCGAGCTATGTGAAGGCTGGCGGTTCCTACATCGTCGTCAAGACCGACTCGCCGCTGAGGACACTGCAGGATCTCAAGGGTAAGAAGGTCGCCTATTTGACCGGCACGGTGCGGCATTCGAATTTCAGCAAGGCGCTGAACAGCGTCGGCCTGACCACCAATGATGTCGAAGGTCTGAACCTGCCTTTCGAGGCATCCGGCCCGGCGCTGCTGCGCGGCGATATCGACGCCATTGTCGAGACTGATTCGACGGCGGCCAAGCTGGTCGACACCGGCGAGGCGCGCGTCCTGTTCGACACCAGCACCCATCCGGAATGGAACGTGCCCAACGTCATCTCGGTCAACGGCGCCTTCGCGGCGAAATATCCCGATCTGGTCAAGCGGCTGCTGAAGGTCGATATCGAGATTTCGCGCTGGGCCGACGCCCATCCGGACCAGACGATCAAGACCTTTGTCGAGGCGACCAAGTCGTCGGAAAAATCCGTCCGCAAGACCTATGCCGACGGGGTGTTCCATCAGGATCCGAAACTCACGGACGACGCGATCGCCGCCTTGCAGGGCGAGGAGAAATTCATGGCCAGCGCCGGGCTCCTGAAGGGCTCGATCGACTATGGCAAATGGGTCGACAAGAGCTTTGTCGATGGCGCCGCGGCTGAGGTCGCTGCCGTCCAATAGGCCCGGAAAGATTGAGTTGGCGGCGCTTTGCGGCGCCGCCTCGTACAGGTCAAATCTCCGGAATGTTCTCCTTGAAGATCACCTGCAGCCTTGGCTGGTGCAATTCGTAGGGCAGCCCCCGGACCGCATGGATCAGGGTGTTGAGCGCTTCGCGGGCCTCGACGCGCGGGTTCTGGTCGATGACCGCGTCGAGCGTGCCGTCGAGCAGAAGGTCCTTGGTGCCGTCCGTCACTTCGTGGCCGAGGAAGACCATGGATTGGGCGCGGCCGCGCTCCTTGAGCGCGCGGGCGATGCCGGTGTTGCCGGCGCCGACATTGTAGATCGCGGCAAGGTCGGGGTGCCGCTCCAGCAGGGCCGATGCCTCCGAATAGGCCTTCTCGCGGTCGTCGAGCATTTCGCGCATCTCGACGATCTGCAGATTGGGTGATTCCTCGGTCAATACGTGGCGGAACCCCATCTCGCGTTCCTCGTGGCCGCGATAAGACAGCGAGCCGGCGAACAGCGCCACCTTGCCCGGACGCCCCGATCCCATGAAGCGGTTGAGCAGATAGCCGGCCAGCCGCCCGGCGGCGCGGTTGTCGATGCCGATATAGGCGACCCTGGGTACATGCAGGATGTCGGAGGCGATGGTCACCACCTTGATGTCGTTGGCCGACAGGGAGCGGATTGCTTCGCGCACCGTCGGATGGTCGAGCGCGATGACGCCGACGCCTTGCGTCTGTCCGCGCAGATCCTGCAACAGGCGAGCGAGCCGGTCAGGATTGAAGCCCTCTATGGTGGCGATACGAACATCGAGGTCGGGCCGCGCCAGAGCCTGTGCCTCGATCTGGCGGTGCAGCATCTTGATGAAGGAATTGGTGCCGGCCGGCAGGGCGAAGTCGAGCCGGATGACGTCGCCGCGCAAATGCCGCGGCGGCGCCCCGTTCGGGCTTTCGGCGATGTAGCCGAGCCGCTGCGCCATTTCGAGCACGATTTCGCGCGTGCGCGCCCGTACGCCGGGGCGGTTGTTGAGCACGCGGTCGACGGTGGCGGCGGAGACGCCGGCTTCCCGGGCTATGTCAGTCAGGGTGGAACGCACCGTCTCTCATCTCCTGCAAGCGTCAGATCGGCCGGCGACGGCTTCCCCACCATCGGCGATTCTGATGGGAAATGATGTATCCGCCCTTGGCCGATGTGCAAGCCGCCGGGCTAAATCAAATGATCCGGCTGTGCCGCGCAGGATCGAGAAGAGGCGTTTCCCATCAAATCGAGGCATCAGGAGTGATGTATGGATCCCGGTTTTACGCATTTCCCCGCCCTATTTGCGATGTTGTGAGGTGTTTTGATTATTTATGATGTTGACAGCCTTCCCGTGCTGCCGTCAATATCCCTCATAGGGTCGTGGAGGAAACGTGACCCTATGGGAGGAGTTTCAATGTCTGACTTGATCCGCATCTCGCGGCGCCGCCTGCTGGCGTCTGGAGGAAAAGCGGCCGTGATCATGGCCGCCACTGGCATTGCGCCGCAATTCATTCGTCCCGGCCGAGCCTATGCGGCCGACGCGCTGGCGCCAGGCATGATCGGCGGCCCGACGGGCTTCGATGGTGCCGAGCGCTATCAGTATGGCGCCGACACGCCGGAAGGCCGCGCCATCGAAGCGGCCAAGGCGCTGAAGGGCGCCGGCAAGGCGCCGGCCAAGATCGTGCTCGGCCTGTCCGACGGCTCGATCGGCCAGCTCACGCAGCCGTTCCCGGCCGGTGCGCCGTCTATCAAGGAGCTGTGGGAAAAGGAAACCGGCATCGCGATCGAAATCGTCGGTCTGCCGAACGGCCAGGAATTCACCAAGACGATGCAGGACATCTCCACCAAGGGTGGGGCCTACGACATCTACTCGACCGAATGGAATCGCCTCGGCGACCTCGCCGAAACCGGCGGCATCGCCAAGCTCGACGACTTTGTCGCGCAGCATAAGCCTGAGTGGGACGATCCCGTCAGCGGCTATGTCAACGGCGCCAAGGGCGTGTCGCTGCTCAACAAATACCGCGGCTCGAACTATGGCGTGTCGCTGGACGGCGACTTCCAGACCTGGGTTTACCGCACCGACCTGTTCGGCGACGAAGCCGAGAAGAAGGCCTTCAAGGACAAATACGGCTACGATCTGGCGCCGCCGAAGACCTGGAAGCAGCATGGCGACATAGCCGCCTTCTTCCAGCGACCGGACAAGGGCCTGTTCGGCTCGACCGACCTGCGCAACCAGGGCTGGGGCTACACGAACTGGTACCAGCGCTATGTCTCGATGGCTTCGCCCAACCAATTCCTGTTTGGCGATGACGGCAAGCCGATGATCAATTCCGAGCAAGGTATTGCCGCCACCAACGAATATGTCGCTTCGCTCGCGCATCATTCGCCGGATGCGATCTCCTGGGGTTGGCCGGAGCAATACGGCAACTTCGCCAAGGGTGGTGCGGCGATGACCTGCGCCTTCTCCAACTTGCCGAAATTCCTCGACAATGCCGGCAACAAGGATTCAGCCGTCACCGGCAAGATCGGCTCGATGCTGCCGCCCGGCCGCGAGATCGGCGGCAAGCTGATCAGCCGTTCCGTGCTGTGGTTCTCGCTGACCGGCATGGTCTCGTCGCAGTCGAAAAACCAGGAGGTCGCCTATCTCCTGCTGCAATGGCTGGGCTCGGCCCGTATCTACGCATGGATGAGCGCCAACCCCGGCGGTTATCTGGACCCGTTCCGGCTTTCGGACTTCTCCGATCCGCTGGTGCGCCAGACCTATCATGCCTACCACATGGACGTCGTGCGCGAGACGGTCGCCCGCACCGTGCCAACCATCAACTATCCCGGCGCGACAGCCTTCCACAATGCGCTCGACGAGAACCTGATGGCGGCGCTGACCAAGGCCAAGACATCGGAGCAGGCGATGGCCGATACCGAGGCAGAGTGGAAAAAGATCGCCCGGCGCACCGGCGAGGACAAACTGCTCGAAGCCATCAAGACCAACAAGGAGGCCTGGCCGACAGTTCTCGATCCAATCGTCTGATCCTTCTCCCTGGATCATATCGAAGGAGGGGAGGAGCTTGCTTCTCCCCTCCGCCCACAACGCCACCAGCAAAGCCGCCAGATGAAGCGTTCCTTTCCTTTCCTGATATTCCGCTATGCCGCGATCTTCGCGGCCATGGCGGTTACGCTGGTGCCGATCCTGTGGATGGTATCGATGGCCTTCAAGCCGATCGCCGAATGGTCGGCGACCGGCGCCGACCTGACCTGGTGGCCGAAGAACCCGACGCTCAGCAATTTCCGTTTCGTCTTCGGCGAGTCGACCAACAATTTGATCGTCGCGCTCGACCGTAACGCGCTGAAGCCGATCCTCGCATCGCTGCTGTCGGCGGTTTTCGGCACGGTGATCGCCATGTCGGCGGGCACTGCCGCGGCTTATGGGCTGTCGCGTTTCGGCTCCGGCCAGAACCTGCCGCTGGCGCTGATCCAGCTCCGGATCTTTCCGCCGATGGCGGTCATGATCCCGGTGATGATCATGTGGGCTTTCCTCAACTTCACCGACAGCTGGTGGGGCCTGGCGCTGATCTACGGCATCGTCACCTTGCCGTTCGCCTTCTGGCTGATGAAAACCTTCTTCGACGACATGCCGCGCGAGATCGAGGAGGCGGCGCTTGTCGAGGGCTGTTCGCGACTGCGCGTCTTCACTCGCATCACGTTGCCGATGATGCGCGCGCCGCTGGCAAGTGCCGCGCTCTTCGTCTTCATCCTCAACTGGTCGGACTATCTGATCGCGCTGCTTCTGACGACGCGCGAATGGGTGACCATCCCGGTCTACATGGCCTCGCTATCCTCCTCGATGACTGGGCAGCTCTATGGCGCCAAGGCGGCGCTTGGCCTGATCGCGGCCGTGCCGCCGGTCATCATGGGCATCGCCATCCAACGCCATCTGGTGCGCGGGCTGACATTCGGGGCGCTCAAGCAATGAGCGCGGTGACTGCCATGATTTCAAAGGATGAGATGAAAACCGTCGGAGCAAGGCCGGGTTCGCGTGACGAGGGCGCAAGGCTGGGTTTCCGGCTGACATTGCCCGCTCAGATCCTCGTGCTGTTCATCTCGGCCTTCCCGCTGTTGATGCAGCTCTACATCAGCGTCACCGACTGGTCGCCTCTGTCGGGCACCGGCTGGTGGAGCGCCTGGTCGATGTGGAACAGCTTTGCCAACTACACCGATCTCGCCGCCGACGCGCGCTTCTGGAGCGCGCTGAAGCGTACGGCCATCGTCATGATCGTCTGCGTGCCGGCGGAATTCCTGCTTGGCCTGGCACTGGCGACGCTGTTTGCCGACGATTTCCCGGGCAAGCGCGTCTTCTACTCGATCCTGCTGATGCCGATGATGGTGGTGCCGGCGGTGGCCGGCTACATGTTCTTCATGCTGTTCCAGTCAGGCGGCCCGGTGAACGACATCTTGTCGTCGCTGACCGGTTCTCCCGTCACCATCGCCTGGCTGTCGGATCCGACGCTGGCGCTGATCGCGGTGATGGTCGCCGATATCTGGCAATGGACGCCGCTGATGTTCCTCATCCTGCTCGCCGGCCTGGTCGGCGTGCCGGAGGACCAGATCAAGGCGGCGACGCTGCTCGGCGCCAATCCCTGGCAGCGCTTCGTCACCATCGTGCTGCCGAAGATGAAGACGATCATCATCATCGCGCTGGCGATCCGGGTGATAGAGAACTTCAAGATCTTCGACACGCTCTACATCATGACCGGCGGCGGTCCAGGCGTCGCCACCGAAACCATCTCGGTCTACATCTACAAGCTCACCACGCAGGACCTGATCTGGGGCTATGTGGCGGCGATCGCGCTGGCCATATTGATCGTGCTGTCGATCGTTGCGGTGTTCGCGATGAAGCGCATGGCGCGGGCACGCGAGGTAGCGGCATGAGCGCGATCCACTTGCAGAACCTGGTCAAGAAATTCGGCGACTTTACCGCGCTCAAGACCATGGACCTGGCAATATCAGACGGCGAGTTCATGGCGCTGCTCGGCCCGTCGGGCTGCGGCAAGTCGACGACGATGAACATGATCGCCGGCATGGAAGAGCCGACCGGCGGCAAGATCCTGTTCGGCGAGCGCGACATGGCCGGCGTACCGATGGGCCGGCGCGGCGTCGGCTTCGTCTTCCAGAACTACGCCATCTTCACGCATATGACGGTGCGCCAGAACCTTGCCTATGGACCAAAAATGCGAGGGGCTGCCAAAGCCGAGATCGATCGCCGTGTCGGCGCCATCGCCGAGATGCTGCAACTGACGCCGCTGCTCGACCGCAAGGCCGACAGGCTGTCAGTCAACATATTGCAGCGGGTGGCGATCGGCCGCTCGGCGATCATGGAGCCGGCGATCTTCCTGCTCGACGAGCCGCTGTCCAATGTCGACGCGGCTTTCCGGGCCGTCATGCGCACCGAACTGAAGCAGCTGCAGCGGCAGTTCCGCCAGACCATGGTCTATGTTACCCACGACCAGCTCGAGGCGATGACCATGGCCGACCGGATCGCGGTCATGGATCATGGCGTGTTGCAGCAGGTCGGCACGCCACTCGAGGTCTACAACGATCCCGCCAATGTCTTCGTCGCCCGCTTTATCGGTGCGCCGGGCATGAATCTGCTCAAGGGCAGGCCGGTGGAAAGCGACCGCGGACTGGTCGTCGATCTCGGACCGCTGGGCGTCACGCCGCCGCTGCCGGTCGAACTCGCGGCGGCCATGCGTGGTGCGCGCGGCGAGGTGCTTTACGGATTCCGTCCTGAACAGGCGACGTTGGTGCAGAATGGGCAGGGCCTCGCAATGCCGGTGACCTTCGTCGAACGGATCGGTGCGCGCACCATCGTTCATCTCGGCCAGGGCGAGGCGGCTGTGAAAACGGTGTTCGACAATGATGTCGGACTGGCTATCGGCGACACCGCTGTCATTGCCCCCACTACGTCGTCGGTGCGCGTCTTCGACGCCGCTACCGGCCTTGCGATAAAGGCAGGTTGAGATGGCCGATATCGTCTTTCGCAATGTGACCAAACGCTACGGCAATATACTCGCCGTCGACGACGCCTCGTTCACCGTCAACGACAATGAGTTCTTCTGCTTCTTCGGACCGCCGCTGTCAGGCAAGTCGACCATTCTGCGCCTGGTGCTCGGGCTGGAGACACCTGACACCGGTGAAGTCCTGATCGGAGGCAGGCCGGTCAACGCGATGTCGCCGGCCGAGCGCAACGTGGCGATGGTGTTCCAGAACCTGGCGCTGTTTCCGCATATGAGCGCGCTCGAAAATGTCCGCTTTCCCCTGGTCGAACGCCGGGTCGCCGAGGCCGAGATCAAGTGGCGGGTCACGGACGTCGCGGCGAAGCTGCATATCGGCCATATCCTGCACAAGCCGCCGGGACAGCTTTCGGGCGGGGAGCGGCAGCGCGTGGCGATCGCGCGGGCTCTGGTGCGCGATCCCAATGCCTATCTGATGGATGATCCGATCTCGGCGCTAGACGCCAGGCTGCGCGAGGAAACGCGCGTCGAGCTGAAGCGCATCCAGCGCGAACTCGGCAAGACGCTGATCTATGTCACGCATGACCAGGAAGAGGCGATGTCGGTCGCCGACCGCATCGCCATCCTGGAGGACGGCAACATCAGGCAGATCGGCACGCCGGCAGAGATCTACGACCGCCCGGCCAGCACGTATGTGGCAAGGCTGCTTGGCTCGCCGATGATGAACATTCTCAGATCGGCGCGCAGCGAGGGCGGTGTCGAAGCGGCTGAAGGGACGATCCGCATCGAAGACAAGACAGCGCCCGCCGACGCCGTGGAGATCGGCCTGAGGCCGGAAGACATCAAGGTTAGACCGTGGGCGGATGGGGGCCCGGGCCGCCCGGCGCGAGTGTTCGAGGTCGAGCCGCTTGGCGGCTACACCGTGGTGACGCTCGCTGCCGGGCAGGCGCGGCTGAAGGCATTGCTGCGCTGCCAGCCCGACATTCGGCCGGATGCCATGGTGGCGATATCCTGCGAGCCGGCCAGAGTGCATTATTTCGAACAGAGCGGCGGGGCGTTGGCACGATGACGGCCGCCGCAAGGAAAGACTTTCGGGAGGAAGAGATGGCAAACAAGGGCTTCGAGCCGGACGTGAAGGTCCGCACGAAGGAATACAGGATCGGCTGCGTCGGCGCCGGCATGATCATGGCCGAGTGCCATCTCGCCGCCTACAAGGAAGCTGGATTCCCGGTGGTGGCGATCGCCTCGCGCACCAGGGCCAGCGCCGAGAAGGTGGCGACGCGCTGGAGCATCCCCACGGTCCACGACACGCCTGAAAAACTGATCGAGGACGAGAATGTCGAGATCATCGATCTTGCTTTCCCGCCCGACCTGCAGCCGGCGCTGATCCGTCACGCGCTGAAGCAGAAGCACATCAAGGCAATCCTGGCGCAGAAGCCGTTGGCCTTGTCGGTCGATGAAGCGGTCAAGCTGCGTGACGAGGCGGCCAAGGCCGGCAAGATCCTCTCGGTCAATCAGAACATGCGCTACGACCAGTCGATGCGCGTCTTGAAGCAGATCATCGACAGCGGCGCGCTGGGCGACATCGTCTTCGCCCAGATCGACATGCACGCCATCCCCCACTGGCAGAGCTTCCTCGAGGATTACGACCGGCTGACGCTGGCCAATATGAGCGTGCATCATCTCGACGTTCTGCGCTTCCTGTTCGGCGATCCAGATGAAATCACCACGCTGACGCGGAAGGATCCGCGCACGACATTCGACCATTCCGACGGCATCACCGTGTCGACGCTGCGCTTCCCGTCCGGCGTGCTCGCCGTGTCGCTGGAGGATGTCTGGTCCGGTCCGCGCCAGGATGGCTACAAGGACGACCAGCACATCAACTGGCGCGTCGACGGCACCAAGGGCGTCGCGAAGGGCACCATCGGCTGGCCGACGGGCGCGGCCTCGACGCTGACCTATGCCTCGACCGAGACGACCGGCGGCGAATGGGTCAGCCCGAGTTGGGACACGATGTGGTTCCCGCATGCCTTTATCGGCATGATGGAGCAGCTCCAGCATGCGGTGAAGACCGGCACGCCGCCGGCGCTGTCGGTGGCCGACAACGTCAAGACCATGGCGCTGGTCGAGGCGGGCTATCGCTCGATCGACGAGGGCCGCACTGTCAAGCTTTCCGAAATCGCTATCTGATCACCGCAACTGAAACACCAGACAACTGAATCGCTTACAGGGAGGAATTCACACCATGATGCAGGCAGGTATTTTCACGGGCTATTTCCCGTACGGCCTCGAAGAGACGGCGAAGAAGATCCGCGGGCTCGATTTCAACACGGTGCAGCTCGACCTGCATTTCAAGGACGTCGACCTGTCGGCGGGGCAGATCACCAAGGACAAGGCCAAGAAGGTGCGCGACGTCTTCCGCGATCATCACCTGCCGGTGTGCTGCATTTCCGGCTACACAAACATCATCCATCCCGACAAGGCCGAGCGCGACAAGCGTGTTGGCTATCTCAAGGAGATCATCCGCAACGCCCGCCATTTCGGCAGCCCGTATGTGATCTCGGAAACCGGCACCTACAACACCGAATCCGACTGGGTGCATCACCCCAAGAACAAGACCGAGGAAGGGTTCGAGGAGTGCCGCAAGGTGGTCGCCGAGCTCGCCCAGACGGCCTATGACCACGGCGCGGTCTTCCTGCTCGAAACCTACGTCAACAACGTCGTCGGCTCGGTCGAGGAGACGGTGAAGATGTTCGCGCAGGTCGACCATCCCGGCCTTGGTCTGCTGATGGACCCGACCAATTATTTCGAGACGCATAACATCGACAGGATGGACCAGATCCTGAACCAGGTGTTCGACACGCTGACCGACAAGATCAGAATAGCTCACGCCAAGGACGTCAAGCGTTCGGGCGGCGACAAGTCCGAGAAGCACGCCGATATCGGCGACGAGGACGCGCTGGAGAGCCACACCTTCCGTGGCGTCGGCGAGATCGAGCTGCCGGCACCGGGCCTCGGTTCGCTGAACTATGATCTCTACCTCCAGCGGCTGGCGGAAAAGCATCCGAACATTCCTGTGATTATCGAGCATCTCTCGGAAGACGACGTGCCGCGCGCCAAGAAATTCCTCGATGGGAAGTTCCGCGCCAACGGTCTGTGACGGTCACTGCGCGCTGTCGGTTCGCGGCGGCGCGGCCCAAAAGCAAGGGAGGAAAGAATGTTGAAGTTCGCATTGAAACTGGCGGCTGCCGCAACGCTGCTCGCCAGCGTCGCGCTAGGCTCGCCGGCAATGGCGCAGGATGGCCAGAAGACGTTTTACCTGCTGTCGCATGGCGGTCCCTCGGATGCGTTCTGGCTCGACTGGAATGCCGGCGCGACCAAAGCCTGCGACCAGCTCAAGGTGACCTGCAAGATCTCCTTCAGCGGCGGCGACATGGCGGCGCAGAAGGAGGCCTTCAATTCCGCGCTTGCGGCCAAGCCCGACGGCATCGCCACCACCTCGGCCCAGCCGGGCTTGTGGACCGAGGAAGTGAAGGCTGCCAAGGCGGCCGGGATCCCGATCGTGTTCTTCAACACAGACGATCCGGCGACCGGACGGCAGGCCTATGTCGGCGCCGATCTCAAGGAGGCGGGCGTCATCTGGGCCAAGTATCTCGTCGACCGCAAGATGGTGAAGCAGGGCGACAAGGTGTTCCTGCCGGTGGAAGTGCCCGGCGCCAGCTATCAGCAGCTGGAGACCGAAGGCATCGCCAGCGTCTTCGATCCGTTGGGGATCAAATATGATGTGGTCGATTGCGGCACCGACCCGGCCGGCATCATTGCCAAGATGACCGACTATATGGTGGCCAACAATCCGCCGGCGATCATCGCGCTCGGCGATTCCGTGGCGGCCAGCGTCAAACGGGTGTTCGACGGCGCAGGTGTGCCGGCCGGCAAGATCCCGGTCGTCGGCTGGGGCAATTCGAAGGAAACCGCCGAGGCCGTCAAATCCGGCTTCGTCAACGCGGCCGCCTGGCAGTTTCCGTCTGCGCAGGGCTTCATGCCGGTGGCGCTGCTCGGGCTCGCCGCGTCGGGCGAACCGATCGGCTACGACATCCATACTTTCAGCCTCTACGACGCCTCGAGCGTCGAACCGATCCTGAAACTCTACGACACGAAGTGAAAACCGGTGCCCGCGGCGCAGGCCGCGGGCACCATTTCAAAGCACGGTTCAAGCAGTCATGATGATCGCCGCAGAAGACGAAATGCCTGTCGGGAAACGCAGATCGAGCCTTATGCGCTCGCCGCAATTCTCCTCGCTCATCATCCTCATTGTCCTGCTCGCGGTGTTCGCCATCGCCGATGCCAATTTCCTGTCGCCGCTCAACATCTCCAACATGATGGCGTTCCTGCCTGAGCTCGGCATCATCGCGCTCGGCATGACGCTGCTTCTGACGGCGGGCGAATTCGACCTGTCGGTTGGTGCCGTGTTCGGGCTGGCGCCGGTCGTCGTCATGCTTCTGGTGCAGAACGGAGGCGTCGATATCGGCATCGCGCTTCTGGCCGGGCTTCTGCTGTGCGTCGCCATCGGCGCGATCAACGGGTTGATCGTCACCAAGATCGGCATCTCCTCCTTCCTGGTCACGCTGTCGATGCTGCTCGTGGTGCGCGGGGCGGCGCTCTACATCACGCAGGGCTTTCCGCTGAAATCCTGGGACCAGCCAGGCTTTTTCGTCACGCTGCTGGCCGGCAGCTTCAATGTCGGGTCGTTCCGGTTCTACACCTCGCTGTGGTGGTTCATCGGTCTCTCGCTGCTGGCGATCTACGTGCTGCGCTATGCCAAGCTCGGCAACTGGATCAGCGCCATCGGCTCCAACCGGAACGCGGCGGTGGCGCGCGGCGTGCCGGCGGACGCCGTCAAGGTGTGGCTGTTCATCCTGACTTCGGTCCTGGCGGGACTGGCCGGCATGATCAGCGCCTTCCGCATCTCGGCCGCCTCACCGGTGGCCGGCACCGGCTACGAGCTCGAAGTGATCGCCATGGTGGTGGTCGGCGGCACGGCGCTGACCGGCGGACGCGGCACGATCCTCGGCACCATCGTCGGTGCGCTGATGCTGCGCGCGATCCGCAACGGCATCGTGCTGATCGGCGTGCCGGGCCTCGCCTACAACATCTTCGTGGGCCTCATCATCCTCGCGATGCTCATCCTGCACGCTTTGCTGCAGAAGAACGCCGCAAGGGGCTGACGATGGAAGTGCTTCGGCTGCAGAATCTGCAAAAATCCTTCGGCAGCGTTCGGGCGCTGAAGAATGCGTCCTTTGCCCTCAACGAAGGCGAGGTGGTGGCCTTGCTCGGAGACAATGGCGCCGGCAAATCGACGCTGATCAAGGCGATCTCGGGCGTGTTTCCAGCCGATCGGGGCGACATCTATGTGCGCGGCGAAAAGGTCTCGATCCGCTCGACGCGCGATGCGATGGACCTCGGCATCGAGACCATCCACCAGGATACGTCTCTGGCGCCGGATCTCAGCATTGCGCGCAATCTTTTCCTTGGGCGCGAACCGGTCAAGCTGAAATGGCTGGGCGTGTTCGCGCCGCTCGATTTCGCCAAATTGCGCGACGCGGCGTCGGCGCTGTTGAGGCGCGTCGGCATCTCGAAGAAACTCGACGCCGATGCGCTGGTCTTAACGCTGTCGGGCGGCGAGCGGCAGTCGATTGCGATTTCTCGCGCTATGCAGTTCGCCGCCAAGGTCATCATCCTCGACGAACCGACCAACAATCTCGGCGTCGAGGAAACCCACGGCGTGCTGCGCTTCGTCAAGGAGGTGCGTGACGCCGGCCATTCGGTGCTCTTGATCACCCACAACATCCATCACGTGTTCCAGGTAGCCGACCGCATCATCGTCATGCGCCGCGGCGAGATCGTTGCCGAGCAGACGGTTGCCGATACCGATCTCCTGACCGTGGAAAGCATTATCACCGGCGCCGACATGTCGGCCCTGCTGAAAGAGACGAGAGCGAAGTGAAGAAGTTGGCCGTCACATGGTAGAACTTTACGGCAAGACGCTTTCGCGCCGGCAGGTGTCGGAACGTTCGGGCATGCTGTCGCAATTTGCCGGCGTGCGGCTGATGACGCTTGGCGACGGGGTGGAACGCGGCATTCGCATGCTGGAGTTCCGTACTGGCACGGGGCTGCGCTTCACCGCGCTGGTCGACCGGGCGCTCGACATCGCCGACTGCGACTTCAAGGGCCAGGCGATCGGCTGGCATTCGCCGAGCGGCTTTCGTCATCCCGGCCTGCACGATTACGAGGGGGAGGGCGGGCTCGCCTGGGCACGCTCGTTTTCTGGGCTGCTTGTCACCTGCGGCCTCGACCACATATTGGGCCGCGAAGAGGTGCCGGCCGATAGCTACAACTACCCGGGAAAGAAGACCGTGATCCATTCGCTGCATGGCCGCGTCGGTACCATTCCGGCGCGGTTGACCGGTTATGGCGAGACCTGGGATGGCGACCGCTGCGTGCTTTGGGCCGAAGGCGTCGTTCAGCAATCGGCGGTGTTCGGCGAGGATCTGCACCTGCTGCGGCGCATCGAGGCCGATGTCGGCGGCAACGAGATCCGGCTGTCGGACCGCGTCGTCAATCACGGCTTCAACCGCACGCCGCATATGTATTTCTACCACGTCAACGTCAGCCATCCCTTGCTCGATGAGGGCTCGCGCTATCTGGCACCGATCCGCGATGTCGTCTGGGCCGGTCATGACGGCGAGCGTTACCAGGCGCAGAAGGTCGGCTACCGCACGATGCCGGCGCCACAGTCGGGTTTCAGCGAGCAGGTCTGGCAACATGAGATGGCGGCCGATGCCAATGGCGAGGTGCCTGTGGCTGTGGTCAACGATCGGCTCGGACTCGGCTTCGAAGTGGTGACGCGCAAGGACCAGCTGCCTTGCGCCTATCAATGGCAGAATTTCCAGGCAGGGCAGTATGCGCTGGGCATAGAGCCGTCGACACACCATGTCTTGGGCAATCTCGCGGCGCGCGAGCGAGGCGAGATGATCTGGCTGGAGCATGGCGAAAGCCGTTCTTACGATGCGGTGTTCCGGGTGCTCGACGGCGCCGGCGCGATCGCCGCGGCCGAAGAGAGGATCGCGTCGATCGCCAGGCAGCCGCAACAGGATTATCCTGTGCCGTCGGGCAATTTTCCGGGATTGGCGGACAGGGCATGATGCGAAACGAATGCTCCGGCTGGCGGGCCGGAAATCGGAGGTCGATGTGATGGAGAAAAAGCGCGACTACAGCCTGGTCGGGGAAAGCACGCGCACCGCGATCGAGACCGGGCTGGCCTCGGCCGAGTGGTATCACACCGATGTGCCGCGCAAGGCGATGAAAGAGCTGATGCAACGCTCGGACGGGCCGGCGATCCGCGACACGATCATCTGGATCGTTGCCATATTGGGCTCTGCCGCCGGGATCGCCTGGTTCTGGGGCACGTGGTGGGTGGTGCCGTTCCTGCTCGTCTATGGCGTGCTCTACGGCTCGTCCAGCGACTCGCGCTGGCACGAGTGCGGCCACGGCACCGCCTTCCGCACGCGCTGGATGAACGATGCCGTCTACCAGATCGCCAGCTTCATGCTGATGCGCAACCCTGTGACCTGGCGCTGGAGCCATGCCCGCCATCACACCGACACGATCATCGTCGGCCGCGACGCCGAGATCGCGGTGATGCGTCCGCCGGACCTTCTGCGCGCCGCACTCGCCTTCACCGGCATTCTCGATTTCCGCTATTCGCTGCCGACGCTGGTGCGCAATGCGTTCGGCAGCATCTCGCCCGACGAGAAAAGCTTTATTCCCGAGATGGAGCTTCACAAGGTGGTCACAGCCGCGCGCTGGCATGTCGCTATCTATGTCGCGGCGATCGCGCTGGCGCTTTATCTGTGGTCGTTCCTGCCGCTGGTGCTTATCGGCCTGCCGCGCCTCTACGGCAGCTGGCACATGGTGCTGACCGGCCTGCTGCAGCATATCGGCCTGGCCGATAATGTCACCGACCACCGGCTGAACACGCGCACCGTCTACATGAACCCGATCAGCCGCTTCATCTACTGGAACATGAACTACCATGTCGAACATCACATGTTCCCGATGGTGCCGTATCACGCGCTGCCGAGGCTGCATGAATTGATCAAGCATGATCTGCCCGCGCCGAACCCTTCGATGTGGCATGCCTATCGCGAGGTCTGGCCGGTGCTGCTGAAGCAGCTTCAGTACGAGGACTATTTCCTCAAGCGCGAGCTGCCGCCGACGGCGCGGCCGTATCGGGACGAGTTTCATGCGCTGACCGTTCCGGCGGCGGCGGAATAGGGGAGAGGCAGATGGCCGACTGGGTTGAAGCGTGCGGCGTCGACGATGTCGAGGAAGAGGATGTCATCCGCTTCGATCATGGCGGCCGTACCTTCGCCATCTATCGCAGTCCCGATGACGAGTACTTCGCCACCGACGGATACTGCACGCATGAGAAGGCGCATTTGGCCGATGGGCTGGTGATGGACGACATCATCGAATGCCCCAAGCACAATGGCCGCTTCAACTACAAGACGGGTGTGGCCCGAGGCGCACCGGTATGCGTCAATCTCGCCACCTATCCGGTGAAGGTCGAGGCTGGCAAAGTGATGATCCAGATCGGCTGACCTGCCGCCGAATGCAACTGAGGGAACCCATTTGATGAGCCGAAAAAGACCGACGGTGGCGGATTTGCGCGCCATGAAGGGCAAGCGACAGCTGACCATGCTGCGCGTGCTGACGATGGACGAGGCCGAGGCCGCCGAGCGCGCCGGGATCGACATCGTCTCGGTGCCGCCCGAACTGGTGCTCAACCCGCAATTTCGGGACGCCGCACCCAGCCTGTTCACCATGCCGGGCGACAATTTCTACGAGATCGGCACGGCGGACGATTTCGTGCGCTGGGCCTTCCGGCTCTACAAGGCCGGCGCCGACGCGGTCTATTGCAGCGCCGGCTACGCTACGATCAAGCGGATGGCCGATGACAATATCCCGGTGATCGGCCATGTCGGGCTGATCCCGTCACGGGCCACCTGGACCGGCGGCTTCAAGGCGGTTGGCAAGACCGCCGATACCGCCATGGAGGTCTTCGCGGCGGTGAAACAACTGGAGGCCGCAGGCGCCATCGGCGCCGAGATCGAGGTCGTGCCGATCGAGGTGGCCAAGGCGATCTCGGAACGCACATCGTTGATCATGCTGTCGATGGGGGCGGGCATTGGCTGCGACGCGCAGTATCTGTTCGCCGACGACATCCTCGGCCAGAACCGTGGCCACATGCCCCGCCACTCCAAGGTCTATCGCAATTTTGCCGCCGAATATGATCGTTTGCAAGCCGAGCGCATCGCCGCGTTCTCGGAGTATGTCGCCGATGTCAACAGTCTGGCCTATCCCGAAGACAAGCATGTGGTGCATATGGATCCGGCTGAACTCAGCCTGTTCATGAAGAGGGTCGACGGGGCGTGAAATCTCAAGGCAATGATGCGACGGACGACGCCGCGCCGGTTCATATTCTTACGCTTTCTTGCGAGGACCAGCCGGGGATCGTCGCCGCGGTCACGGCGGAGCTTGCCGCGAACGGCGCCAACATCGCCGAAAGCAGCCAGTTCTGGGACCGGCAGACCAATCGCTTTTTCATGCGGATCGCCTTCATCAGCCCGCCAGGCTCGACCAGGGACAGTCTGGAACGGGCCTTGAAATCAAGTGTCGACCGGTTCGGCATGAAGACCGCGCTCGTCGATCAGGGGCGCCGCCCGAAGATCATCGTCATGGTCTCCAGGTTCGACCACGCGCTTCTGCATCTGCTGTACCAGATCAGGGTCGGCTGGCTGAACGCGGAGGTTGCCGCCGTCGTCTCCAACCACGAGGATGCCCGCCGCTTCGCCGAGCTGGAGGGCATTCCCTACCACCATTGGCCGACCACCAGGGAGAACAAGGCCGAGCAGGAACAGAAGCTGCTGGACCTGGTGCAGCAAACAGGGGCCGAACTGGTCATCCTGGCGCGCTACATGCAGGTGTTCTCGAAAAGCCTGTCGGACCGGCTGTTCGGACGGGCGATCAACATCCACCATTCCTTCCTGCCGAGCTTCAAGGGCGCCAAGCCTTATCACCAGGCCTTCGACCGCGGCGTCAAGCTGATCGGTGCGACGGCGCATTACGTCACCTCCGACCTCGACGAGGGCCCGATCATCGATCAGGAGACCGAACGCGTCACCCATGCGATGAGCGCCGAGGATTTCGTCGCCGTCGGGCGCGACATCGAAAGCCGGGTGCTGGCGCGCGCGGTCAAGCTGCATCTCGAAGCCCGCGTCATGCTCAACGGCCACAAGACCGTCGTCTTCTGAGAAGCCGCGTCAGGCCGGCCAATTTCCACCGGCGAGCGCGGCGTAGAGCGCCTCGGCGTCGATGCCGAGCGGCCGGTCCTCCTTCAGAGCAGGGACCAGCGCGCGGATCGCCGTGTGAATTGCGGCGGTGCGTGGCGCTGGCGTGAAACCGTCGCGCAGGTCGACCGCTTGTGCGGCCGCCATCAGCTCGAAAGCGATCAGGCGGCGCCATAGCGCGATCATCCCGGCGCATTTCGCAACCGCCAGAGGTGTCTGCGTGGCGTGATCCTCGACGCCCTCCGAAACCGGAAGAAAGTCGAGCATCACCGGATTGGCCTTGTGGCGGATGGCGGCCAGGATCGAGGTCACTGTCTTCTGTAGCGGCACGAAGCCGGCCGAGGCGCCGCCGACCGGCGACAGATATTTCGGCAGGCCATTGCGGCCCGAACCGGTGAGCTGGATGAAGCGCGCGGCACTGGCCGCGGCACATTGGGCGATCGCCAGGCCGAGCGTCTCAAAGGCGAGCGCCAGTGCGGCGGTGTGGAAATTGCCGGTCGACAGCACCAGCTCATCATCGCCCAGCACCAGCGGGTTGTCGGCGGCGGCGTTGAGTTCGATCTCGACAGCCTGTCTCGCCTGACCGATCGCCTCGATCAGCGCGCCATGGATCGACGGCATGCAGCGGATCGACAGCGGGTCCTGCAAGGTGGTCGGCACCAGCGCCTCGTCGCGGACGAGCAGATCGTGCAGCACCTTGGCTGCTTCCTGCTGGCCGGCCGCCGGGCGCGCCATATGCAGGCGCGGATCGAGGATGGTGCGGTTGGCACCAAAACCTTCCATGGTCAGCGCCCCGGCCTGCTGTTGCTGGGCAAGGGCGGACAGCGCATCCGTCACCGCAAGCGCGCCGCTGCCGGCGGATACCGCCGAAGCGTTGATCAGCGACAGCCCGTCCTTGGGCGCCAGGCTGATAGGGGCGAGGCGCGCCATCATCAACGCCTTGGCTGCCGGCATGCGACGGCCCTGATAGTCGGCTTCGCCTTCGCCGGTGAGCATGCGGGCGAGTGCCGTCATCAGCACCAGGTCGCCGGCGCCGATCGAGCCGAGCGACGGCATGACGGGATGGACGCCGGCATTGAGCGCGTCGACCAAAGCGACGAAGACGAAGGGCGAAAGGCCGGAGCCGCCAACCGACAGCATCGCGGCGCGGGCAAGCATAGTAGCGCGCACGGCTTCGACCGGCAGCGCTTCGCCGACCGCGCCGTTGCGTCCCTCCAGCAATTGGCGCTGGAAAGCGCTGGCGTCGCCCTCTACAGCAGTGCCGAGATTGGCGCCGAGCCCGGTGTTGAGGCCATAGATCTGCTGGCCGGACGCGGCGGCCTGGTCAAGCACTTTTCGCGCCTTCTCCAGCCTGCCGATGACATCAGGTCCGATTTCCACCTTGCGCGCTTCGCGGGCGACCGCAGCGACATCGCCAATGCCGACGCCGGTTCCGGCGAGGACGAGCGCGCTCATGCGAAGCGCAGCCTCTGGCCGATACCTTGCACTTGCGCCTTGGCCAGCATCGCCTTGCCCAGTGCAATGTCGGACAGCGACAGGCCGCGATGCCAGAACAGGATCGTTTCGTCGTCGCTTTCTCGCCCGACTTTCAGACCGGCGGCGATCTGGCCGAGCTCGGCATGCAGCGTCTTCTCGCTCAGCCGCCCGGTCTCGACATGGGCGCGCAGTGAGCCGAACTTGCCGCCCTTGCATTGGCCCCAATCGTCGACGACCATTTTCTGCATGATGTCGGTCAGCGACAGTTCGACCGCGCTCATCGTGCCATAGGGCACGACCAGCGCGCCGGGCTTGATCCATTCGGTCTTGAGCAGCGGTTGCGGCTCCGGCAGCCGCGAGGCTTCGACGACGATGTCGGCGCCCTCGATGCAGCTCTTCCAGTCGGCCACCGCCGTCACCGTCTTGCCGAGATCGGCGGAGAGTTTGGCGGCAAAACCGTCGCGGCTTTCCGGGCGACGCGAATGGACGCGGATTTCGTCGAAGTCGAAGAGATGGTCGAGCAGGCGCACATTCCAGTAGGCGGTGCCGCGCGCGCCGATATGTGCCAGCACTTTGGAATTCTTTCGCGCCAGATGCCTGGCGCCGATGGCGGTGACGGCGCCGGTGCGCATGTCGGTGATGACGGTGGCGTCGAGGATGGCGCGCGGCGTGCCGGTGCGCGGATCGAACAGATTGAGGATGCCGAATTCGGAAGGCAGCCCGTGCAGGTAATTGTCGACATAGTCGCCGACGATTTTCACGCCCGCCGTGTCGAGCGGCGCGACGTAGCCACGCAAGACATTGAAATGACCGTGGAAGGACGGGTCCGGTTCGAGATGGACGCGCGGCTCGATCACCGTCTGGCCGTTGCCTTGCGCCACCAGGCCAGCCTCGACGGCAGCAATGATTTCGCCATCGGTCATGGCAAGGGCGTCGATGTCGAGGGCATTGAGGTAGTCGATATAGATGGGCTTCATGTTACGCGGACACTTTCCTCGGCCACCCCGTTCATCCCATAGCAGGCCGTGGCGGCACACGAAAGTTTGTTGCGACGTCTCTGGACGCGGCCGGTGAGATGCTGTTCAAACCGGTTCCGTCATGACTGCCATTCCCGAGACCGCAACCTTATCCGAAACGGCCACCAATGCGCGGCGCGTGGCGCTGATCGTCGCCATCGCCTTCTTCATGCAGTTGCTGGATTCGACGATCATCTCGACCTCGCTGCCGCAGATGGGCGCGTCCTTCGGCGTGTCGCCGGTGGCGATGAGCATCGGCATCACCGTATACATGCTGACCATGGCGGTGTTCGTGCCGCTGTCGGGCTGGCTCGCCGACCGGTTCGGGGCGCGAAACATCTTCCTGTTGGCGATCGTCCTGTTCACCCTGGCTTCGCTCGCCTGCGGCCTCTCGCAAACCCTGACCCAGTTTGTCGCCGCCCGTGTCGTGCAAGGGCTCGGCAGCGCGCTGATGACGCCGGTCGGGCGGATTCTCGTCCTGCGTAATGCGTCGAAATCCGAATTGCTCAACGCCACGGCGCTGATCACCTGGCCAGCACTGTTTGCGCCGGTGGTCGGGCCGGTACTCGGCGGCTTCATCACCACCTATCTGTCCTGGCACTGGAATTTCTTCATCAACATCCCGCTCGGCGTGATCGGGCTGGCGCTGGTCGCTCGCTTCATTCCGGGCGACCGTGAGGCTGACCCCAAGCCGCTCGACTGGCCGGGTTTTTTCCTGACATCGGCCGGACTTGCCCTGCTGCTCTATGGCCTTGAACGCATTGCTCATCCGGAGGACGGCGTGCTGCCGACAGCGCTGCTGATCGTTGCCGGCATCGTCATAGGCTGGCTGGCGGTACGGCATCTCCGGCGGGCGCCGCATCCGCTGCTCGATCTCTCCTCGTTCAAGGTGCTGACCTTCGCCATCTCGACATTGGCCGCCGGCACCATTTTCCGGGTGGCGATCAACGCCACGCCGTTCCTGCTGCCACTGCTGTTCCAGGTCGGCTTCGGCCTCTCGCCCGTCGATGCCGGCTTGATGATCCTGGCCTATTTCCTCGGCAATCTCGGCATGAAGACAGTAACGACGCCAACGCTGCGGCGTTTCGGTTTCCGCTCGGTGATGGTCGTCAACGGCATCATCGCCTCGGTCTCGATCATGGCTTGCGGGGCGGTCTCGCCGCAGACGCCACAGGCGCTGGTGGTGGCGCTGATGCTGATTGCCGGCCTGACGCGCTCGATGCAGTTCACCGCGCTCAACACACTGGCCTTCGCCGACATCGATGCGGCGCAGCGCAGCTCGGCGGCGACGCTATCATCGATGCTGCAGCAGGTGGCGATGCTGTTCGGCGTCGCGGTGGCGGCGGCGATCCTCAATCTGTCGCAAATAGTCAGGGACCGGCCCGCTCTCGATCTCGTCGATTTTCGAATCGCCTTCCTGGCGATCGGCGCCATCGGGCTGGTGGCGGCGTTGCGTTTTCTCGTGCTGCCGCCAAGTGCGGGCGCGGAGGTTTCCGGCCACTCGCCGGGGAACTGAAATCCAATTCTCCACCTGATGTGGAGATAAATTCCGTCTTGTCCTTTCGCCTTGGTGCCGCGCTTTCGCGAGTGGCCGCAATGGCGCAACCAATTGCCAAAAAACCAGAGTTTTCCACGCATTGCGCCAGCTTGGGCAATTGATGCATCCACTCGCTGAATATCCGCTGCCATCCGGGTTCGAGCGCGGATTCATTTGACGAACCGGCGCTGAGCCGATTAGCTTTCTTCCTAGGGATGGCAGCGCTGCCATCGGGGCAAACGCAGACATGAACATGATCGGCTGGCCGAATTTCAGGAGCCTGAATCAGGAAGGCATTGTCTTTGCCATCGCGGTGGTGCTGTTCGTTGCAGCGGCCATCGGCCTGCCGGGCTTCATCGACCCCAACAATCTCGTCGCCATCGTCCGCTCCGTGTCGGTGCTGGGCATCCTTGCGCTCGGCATGGCCGTCGTCATCATCGGCCGCGGCATCGACCTCTCCGCCGTCGCGATCATGGCGATGTCTGTCGCCTGGTATCTGCAACTTCTGAATTCGGGGACGCCGGACGGGCTGGCCTTCGCCTATGTGCTGGCCGGTGTGCTGGCCATCGGCCTGCTCAATGGCTTTCTCGTCGCCTATGCCGACGTGCCGGCGATCTTCGTGACGCTGGCGACAGGCTCCTTCGTCTTCGGCTATGTGCGCTCGCAACTGATCACGCAGGATGCCGTGCCGGTGCCGCAGGGCCATTGGGTCGAGTTGCTCGGCGGCTTGCGCTTCCTCGATATTCCGGTCGAGGTGTTCGTCTTCGCGGGGCTGGCCTTCCTGTTCTTCCTGTTCCTGCGCTACACCAAATGGGGCCGCTACATCTATTTCGCCGGCGACAATCCGGTCGCCGCCCGCAACATCGGCATTCCGGTGCGGCCGATGCTGGTGCTGCGCTATGTGCTCTCCGCCCTGGTCGCACTGGTCGCCGGCCTGCTGACGGCGGCGAGCCTGCATTCGATCAACACCCGGGTCGTCAACTCAACGCTGCTCTACGATATCGTGCTGGTGGCGGTGATCGGCGGCATCGGCCTGTCCGGCGGGCGCGGCGGGGTGCGCAACGTGCTGGTCGGTGCGGCACTGATCGGCATCCTGCTCAACGCCATGACCATCATCGACATTCCGCTGCTCTACCAGAACCTGATCAAGGCAGCGATCCTGCTCGGCGCCATCATCGTCGACGGCATCATCAATCCACGTGACGAGCAGACCGCCCAGCAAGGCGATATCTAAACCTACCGCGGACGGTTGGGGCCGGCCGTGAACAGCAACAGCAAAAACAGAGGATCTGACATGAAACTGATCAAGACACTTATGGCCGCCGCCACGGCGCTTGCCGTTACCACTTTCGTGGCGCCAACCTTTGCCGCCGATGATCCAGGCCCGGCCGCCTATGCGCAGGCGCTCAAGGGCAAGCGCGTCATGCTGGTGCCGCTGGCGATGGGCTTCGACCTGGCGCAGGGTTGGTCGCATTACCTGAAGACAGAAGTCGAGGCCTGGGGCGGCGTATTCGAGACGCGTGACCCGAACTGGGTCGTCGATGCCGGCGCGCAGGCGATCACCGACGCCATCTCGTCGGACACCAGGCCGGACGTGCTGATCATCCATGCGCCGGACCTCAACTCCTATTCCAAGCTGATGAAGAAGGCGCAGGCCGCGGGCACCTACGTGATACTGGTCGACAATCCGGCGAACTTCCCGGCTGATGCCTTTGTCGGCAGCGACTGGGACCGGCTCGGCCAGCTCGAGGCCGAAGCGGCGATCAAGGGCTGCGGCCCGAACTCGTCAAAGAAGATCGGCCTTGTGCAGGGTGACCAGGCCAACTCCTCCAGCCTCTATCAGTATGCCGGCATCATGAAGGTGCTGGACAAGAATCCCGACTTCAAGGTGGTGGCAAAGCCCGATTCAAACTGGGATGCGACGACCTCGCGCAACGTGACGACGACGATGCTGCAGCAGAACCCGGACATCTGCTCGATCATCGATTTCTGGGATGGTGACGCCACCGGCGCGGCCGCCGCGATCCGCGACGCCAAGCTCGACGGCAAGGTGTTCCTGGTCACCACGGGCGGTGGCGAGAAGGCGGCCGATTGCGACAAGCTGCAGGACGGCACCTATGGCGCCGTGGTGATGACCGATCTTGCTCGCCAGTCGGGCGACATGAACGCGATCATCAAGTTCCTGCTGCAGAGCGGCCAGCCGGCCGGCACCTCGCACACCTACATCTACACGCTGGAAAAGGCGACGACCAAGGCCGACCTGAAGCCCGACAGCTGCTGGGACCTGAAGGCGCTGCAGGCGCAAGCGGCTGCGAAATAAGCCGATCCTTGCCAACACCGATCAACGAGGTGGCCGGATTGCCCGGCCACCTCTTTCTCATGGAATAGCAGCTGCCGATGTCCTTTCGCGAACGCCTCCAGTCCTGGCGCTACAATCTCGTGCCCGACCATGTCGTCGGCGAGATCCTGACCAAACGCTGGACCGACAACGCCATTCCGTTCCTGGCGCTGGTGGCGACGCTGGCAACCTTCGGTTCGATCATTCCCGGCTTCTTCAAGCTGACGGCGCTGCAGGAATCGACCCGCCAGCTTGGCGAGTTCTCGATGGTCGTCACCGGCATGACGGTGGTGATGCTGGGTGGCGGCATCGACCTGTCGGTCGGCTCGATCTTCGCGCTGTCCTGCTTTTCCGCCGTCTATGTTTTCTTCATCCTCGAACAGTCGATCTGGCTGGCGCTGGCTGCGTCGCTGGCCACCGGTCTCATCTTCGGCGCCATCAACGGCTACCTTGTCGGCTATCTCAGGCTGCGCGCCTTTCTGACCACGCTGGTCACCTTCATCTTCGGCCGGGCGCTGTTCGACATCCTGGTCACCACCTATGCCGCCGACGTACAGCTCTCGACCGCCGCATCGGATGTGCTCGACTTCATCGGCGACAGCACCTTCTGGGGGCTGTCCGTCTCGGTGTGGCTGGCAATCATCCTGGCGATCATCACCCACATCGCGCTGACCCGTTCGCGGCCGGGCTGGCATGTGCTGGCGGTCGGCGGTTCGAGGCGCTCGGCGCACAATGCCGGCATCCGCGTGCGCCGCACCGTGTTCATGACCTACGTCTTCTCCGGCTTCTGCGCCTCGATCGGCGGCTTCCTCATCGCCTGCCGGCTGAGCGGGGCAGGGCCGGGCACGGGCCTCAACCTCGAGATCATGGCGCTGACGGCGGCGGTGGTCGGCGGCGTCAGCCTCGGCGGCGGGCGCGGCTCGGTGATCAAGGGCCTGATGGGCGCCATCATCGTGCTGACCATGACCAACGGCCTGATCCGGCTGGGCTACGGCACCGGCACCAACCAGATGGTGCTGGGCATCATGCTGGCGGTGGCGGTGACCATTGACATTCGCTGGCTGAAGAACCGCCACAAGGTGCTCAACGAGGTCTATGTCGCGCCTGTCTATCTCAGAATGGGCGAAACTCAGTCGGCCGCACCCGGCTCGGGCACGCCCTACGAGCTTGATAACAGGCTGTCGGCAGCCGACCATATCGGGCTTGGCGAGCTGGAGGGGCCGGAGGATGTCATCCTCGACCGCGACGACAATCTCTATTGCGGCACGCGCCATGGCGAGATCGTCCGCTTCTTCGCGCCGGATTATGTCAAATCGGAAGTGTTTGCCCATATCGGCGGCTTTCCGCTCGGCCTCGCCTTCGACAAATCCGGCAATCTGATCAGCTGCGTCGGCGCCATGGGGCTCTATTCCGTCTCACCGGATCGCGAGGTCAAACGCCTGTCGGCGGAGACGTCGCGCTCGTGGACGTCGATCGTCGACGATGCGCGGCTGCGTGACCCCAATGACTGCGACATCGCACCCGATGGCCGCATCTATTTCACGGACTCGACCAAGCGTTACGACGCGCATGACTGGGCGCTGGATTCGATCGAGAACCGTGCCACCGGCCGGCTGCTGGTCTACGATCCCAAGGACGGGTCGACCAAGACCTTGCTCGACGGCTACCGCTACACCAATGGTGTGTGCATGGCGCATGACGGCAAGTCGCTGTTCTTCGCCGAAAGCTGGGCCTGCCGCGTGCATCGCTACTGGCTGGAAGGGCCGAAGGCCGGCACCGCCGAATGCGTCACCCGCGATATGCCGGGCTATCCCGACAACATCAACCGCGCCTCCGACGGCAATTACTGGATGGCGTGGCTTGGCATGCGCACGCCGAGTTTCGACCTGTCGCTGCGCCACCCCGACATGCGCAAGCGCATGACGCGGCGGCTGCCGCAGGACGAATGGCTGTTCCCCAACATCAACACCGGCGGCGTGGTGAAGTTCAACGAGAAGGGCGGCATCGTCGAGGCGATGGGCGACCTCACCGGCGGCGCGCACCCGATGGTCACCTCGATGCGCGAGCACAAGGGATATCTGTTCGTCGGCGGCATCCTCAACAACCGCATCGGCCGCTACAAGATTTCAGGCGCAGACCCGAACTGGACCAGCCCCGCTTCCTATTGGGGAGCAAAGCCATGATCCTCGATCCTGTGCTGGACCTGTTTCGCGGCAAGGCGGTGACCATCCCGCCGCTCGATGGCGCTTTCCGACCCAACACATTGCTGGATGACGCGCCGGCTTTTACTGAGCTGACCGAGCCGGACAATCTGCTGGTTGCCGATGGCAGGCTGCTGGCCTCCAGCGGCAACGCAATCTATTCGATTGCTGCCGGAACCGAGCCCAGGGTTGTCGAAACCTTTCCGTCTCCGGTCACGGCGCTGGCGCTGTCGCCATCGGGCGAACTGACGGTGGGGCTGGAAAGCGGCAAGCTGCTGATATCAGGCAAGGAGGTTTCGCTGCCGGCCGAGATCCGCTGCATAACCGCGCTTGCCTACGCGGATGACGGCACGCTGTGGCTGGCCAACGGCTCGGTCGAGCATGCTCCATCGCAATGGGCCGCCGATCTGATGAACAAGGGGGCTTCCGGTTCGCTCTGGAAGCGAGACGCAGCAGGCGGTGATTTCCGCAAGGTCGCCGGTGACATTGCCTTTCCCTATGGGCTGCATCCTGCAGGCAGGGATGTGCTGGTCAGCGAAAGCTGGCGTCACCAGCTCATCCGTTTCGACGGCGCGACTGGTAACCGCTCGACGGTGCTGACGCATCTGCCGGGCTATCCGGCACGGCTGTCGTCCTCCGCCGGTGGCGGCGCCTGGCTGACCCTGTTTGCGCCGCGCAACCGGCTGATCGAATTCGTGCTGCAGGAAACGCACTACCGCCAGGACATGCTGAACCAGGTGCTGCCGGCCTACTGGATCGCGCCTGCACTGGCCTCCAGCCGCAGCTTCCTCGAGCCGCTGCAATGCGGCGGCATCCGCACCATGGGCATCCACAAGCCGTGGTCGCCGAGCCGCTCCTACGGGCTGGTGGTCAGGCTCGACCAGAAGATGCAGCCGCAGTTCAGCCTGCACAGCCGCGCCAACGGCACGCGCCATGGCATCTGCAGCGTTGCGGAAAAAGACGGCCTTCTGTTCGTCGCCTCCAAAGGCGGCGACTGCATCCTTTCCGTCGCCATGGGAGGTTTCTGATGGAACCGATCGTCCGTCTGGAGAATGTCACCAAGAACTACCGCGGCGTGCCCGCGGTGAAGAATGTCAGCTTCGACCTGCGCAAGGGTGAGATCCATGCGCTGCTCGGCGAAAATGGCGCGGGAAAATCGACGCTGACCAAGATCATCGCTGGGGTGGTCGACGCCACTTCAGGCAAGATGTTCCACAAGCGACAAGAGATCGCCTACGCCTCGCCGCACGCAGCGCTTGAAGCCGGCATTGCGATGGTGTTCCAGGAGACGAGCCTGGTGCCGTCGATGACGGTGGCGCAGAACCTCTATCTCGGCACCGAAAAGTTCCTCAACCGGCTGCGCGGCACCTACATTTCGGCGCAGCAATTCCTGCAATCGCTGAACTTTCCCGTCGACCCGAACGCGATGGTGGCGACGCTGGGTGCTGCCAAGCGGCAGATGGTCGAGATCGCGCGCGCGGTGCACCACAATGCCGAGATCATCATCTTCGACGAGCCGACGGCGACGCTGACGCCGGAAGAAAAGCGGCACTTCTTCGCGTTGATCCGCCGGCTGAAGGCGAGCGGCGTGTCGATCGTCTTCATCAGCCATGCATTGGAAGAAGCGCTTGATATTGCCGACCGCATCACCATTCTGCGCGACGGCGAGCTTGTCATCACCGACGACACGTCAGCCTTCGACCGCGACCGGATCGTCGCCGCTATGGTCGGGCGCACTTTGTCGGGGCAGATCTACCGCCAGCGTGACGAGGCAAAGCTGCGCAAGGCGGGCCGGAAGGTGCTGTCGGTGCAGGACATCTCGATGAGCAATGTCGTGCGCAACACATCCTTTTCGATCTTCGAGGGCCAGATCACTGGCGTGTTCGGGCTGATCGGCTCCGGCCGCACCGAGACATTCAAGATCGTTTCCGGCATCTACAAGCGCGATTTCCTGCGCGGCGGCGCCATCGAGCTGGACGACAAGCCCGTGCGCTATCTCGTACCAAGCGAAGCGGTGGCGGACGGCATCGTCTACGTCACCGAGGACCGCAAGAGCGAAGGCATCTTCGAGACGATGGGCATTGCCGAAAACCTGTTCGGCGGACTGCTGGCGGCGGGCCGCGAAAAGGCCTGGGTGATCAACGCGCAGGAGATGCGCGCACTGTCAGCCGAATGGACGAAGACGCTGAACATCAAGGCGATCAACGACAATGCGCGGGTGGTCGAACTGTCCGGCGGCAACCAGCAGAAGGTGGTGATCGGCAAGGGGTTGGTGCAGCAGCCGCGCATCGTCATCTTCGACGAGCCGACGCGCGGCGTCGATGTCGGCGCGATCGCCGAGATCCACCAGATCATCAACCGGCTGGCCGACGAGGGCCTTGCCGTCGTCGTCATCTCGTCCTACCTGCCGGAGATCATGAACCTGTCCGACCGCATCCTGGTCTGCCGTCAGGGCCGTATCGTCGAGGAGTTTTCGCCGGCCGAGGCCACGGAGGAGAAGATCATGTACGCTGCGGTGCATTAGGGTTCTGGCCGATGCGTACGTCGATAATTGGCGCGCACGTCCATCCCTTCGTCATCCACGGGCGAAGCAAGGAGCGTAGCGACGCGGCGCAGACCCGAGGATCCATGCCGGGACTCCGTAGCGCTGCTGCGGTGCAGAATTCTGCTCCGTTGCACTCCGCGGCTGACGTCACGGAATGGATCCTCGGGTCTCCGCGACGGCGCTTCGCGCCTGCTTCGCCCTAGGATGACGAAGTTTAGGTGCCTCGGCTAATCTTCAACGCTATTGCGCCAAAAACTGAGTCAAAGAAGCTGGTTAGCCGCCTTTGCTCGAAACTTGATTCAACGAGCCAGTTCATCGATCGAAAGGAAAGGAAATACCATGGCCACCACAAGACTTCTGAGCGACGCCGAGGTCGAAAAGATCCCGGCCGTGAAGGCCGTCTTCGATGACATCCGCGCGACGCGCAAATCCGATTTCGTCAACAATTTCTGGCGCGGGCTGGCCAATGATCCCGCGGCGCTGAAGCGGATCTGGGAACAGTTGAAGGTGGTGATGGTTGCCGAGAGCGCCATCGATCCGTTGACCAAAGAGATGATCTACATCGCGGTGTCGACTGCCAATGGCTGCTCGTACTGCGTCCATTCGCATACGGCGGCAGCGCGAGCCAAGGGCATGACCGATGCGCAGCATGGCGAGCTGGTGTCGATCATCGGATTGGCTGGGCAGACCAACCATCTGGTGACGGCGATGCAAATCCCGGTCGATCCGCAGTTCGAGGTTAAGTGAAGCGTCACACCGGCCGGTAAACCTTCTCCGCCGTGTTCCAGAAAATATCCGCCTCCGCCGCCGCGCCATGGTTGGCCACCGCATTGCGGTGCGCCTTGATCAGCTCCGCGTGGCTGGTCCATAGCTTCTCGATCGGGAAGTTCGAGCCGAACATCAAATGGTCGGCACCCAGGATCTCGATCGTGTTGTCGACGATGTAGGCGATCAGCGCCGGGTCGTTGCGGTGGACGAAGGTGCCGAGGCCGGAGAGCTTGGCGTAGAAATTGGGCGCCGCCGACAGCGTGCGCAGGCCTTCTTTCCAGGCTTCGGTGGTGTCCGGTTCCATGCCGGTCAGCATGCCGGCATGGGTGAGGATGAAATTCGTTTCGGGGTTCTCGCCGACCAGCGTCAGCCCGTCCTTCATCTGGGCGGGGAAAAGCTGCAGGTCGAAGGACAGGCCATAGTCCTTGAGCCGCGCCACATTGGCGCGCACCTTCGGGTCGATCACCTGGTCGGCCGAGGCGGCGAAACGGAAGGCCGGTGTCTCGTGCCAATGCAGCTGCATGCGCACGCCGCGCAGCAGCGGATATTTCTTCAAGCGATCGATCTGGGGCCTGATATCGTCGACGGTCATGTCGGTGTAGCCGACGATGGCATGCGGCCAGCCGGTTTCGTCGGATGTCTTCTGCAGGAAGGCGACTTCCTTCTCGAAATCCTCCTTGGCCCAGTTGGTCTGGACATAGACGGCCTTCTCGACGCCCGACCCCTTCTGGTCTTCGAGAAACTCCTCGATCGGATAGTCGCGGCGGATCGGCTCGTAGGGACCAAAAATACGCGGCACCATCGGCCCGACCAGCCAGGGCTGGTCCTTTTGGCGCCAGATGTGGAAATGCGCCTCGATGGTTTTCTGCATCATGAAACCCTCCTCCAGATTGTCGCCGCCGCCGGAGCAGGGCGGGCGAGCGACAGGATGAAATCGGTGAGGCCTTTCACCGACGAGCCGTCGACGAGGTCGTCCAGCACCGGCAGGATGGCGCGCAGTGCCGCCGTTGCCGGCCGGAAGCGCGGATCGCCGGCCAAGGGTGTGGCCAGCGACAGTCGGAAAGCGCGGGCGCTCAGCCGTCGCATGGCTGTCTCCAACTCGCCATGATCGCCGCGCTCCAGCGCGTCGGACAGGATCACGACCGTGGCACCGCGTGCAAACGACGAGAAGCGCGGCACCGAGAGGAAGGCGAGCAGCGTCGGCCCCATGCGGGTGCCGCCGTCCCAATCGTCAACCTGCGCGGCCGCGCGCGCCAATGCCTGATCGCGGTCGCGGATGCGCAATGCCGTGGTGATGCGGGTCAGCCGCGTGCCGAAGGTGAAGATCTCGGCGCGGTCCGCGCCTTGCACGGCGGCATGCGCCAGCTTGAGGTAATCCGACGTGTGCAGCTTCATCGAGCCGGACACGTCGATCAGCAGCAGCAGCTTTCGGGGGACGGTCTGGCGGCGGCGCAGCAGCGGCGAGGGCACGTCGCCATCGGCGCTGACGATTTCCCGCAGCGACCGGCGCAGATCGAGCTTGCCGCGCGAATGCGTGCGTACGGTGCGGAAGGAGCGGCGGGCGGGCAAGGCTGAAGCGAGTTTGCGGCGGAAAGCGGCAAGGCGGTCATCGTCACGCTGGAAGTCGCGGCTGCTCAACTGCTCCAGTGCCGAGGACAGCTCGCCGCCCTCTTGGGTTTGTTCGGCTTCGATCCGTTCGTCGTCGGCGCCGCCATCATCCTTGATGCGGGTTTCCTCGTCGGCGTCGCCTTCCACCACGGCGGATGTGTTGCCATAAAAGTGGCTCTGGAAATGCGCTTCGAATTCGTCGTGGCGGTCGGGCGGCGGCGCCAGCGTCGCGAGCGCCGCCTCGCGGATGTCTGCCATCGAGCGCGGCCCGAGCAATGTCACGGCCTGCATGAAGCTGGAGACCTGCTCGGGCGCTATGGCGAAGCCGTAGCGGCGCAGCAACCGGGCGAAGCTGAGCAAGGGCGCTGCCGCGCGGGGTAAGCTTGTTTCCCGCATCATTGCGTGGCGCCCCCCTCTGTCCTGCCGGACATCTCCCCCGCAAGGGGGGAGATCAGCAGCTTCGATGCTTCGCTCCGTTCTGCGACGCTGGAGATTGTCGAAAGCCGGAATGACAGCCAATCTCCCCCCTTGAGGGCCTGTTGCAAAATTGTGTGGATGTGATTCCCTGTTTTTGAAACGGGGATCTTGCGATGACGACGAAGCCGAGCGGTCAGTTCAGTTTTGTGGAGGCTCTGCTGCCGCAGGGTCTTGGTCGGAGCGGTCGCCTGGACCGGTTGTCGTTGCTGGTGAAGTGGTATCGCTTCGAGAAGATCCTGGCACGGCTGCGCTCGCCGGCCGGACCAGGCCGGCCTGCCTACAATTCGTTGGTGATGTTCAAGGCGCTTCTGCTGCAGTCCTTGTATGGACTGTCGGACAGCGAACTGGAG